>CAZIDA010000057.1:8356-11076 GCA_964537865.1 uncultured Acidobacteriota bacterium | reverse complement strand
GGGTTATAATGAAACCTCCTTCGGCCGGCCTGTGTTTCAATGCGGGCCGGGACATAACAGGACGAGGCGATGCGCAGCCGACTCGGAAAACCTCTGACGATTCTCTTCTCGTTTTTCCTAAGCGTTTCGTTTGTCTTCGCGGCGGAGATCGGCGGGACCGTTCGTGACAAGAAGAGCGGCCACGGCATAGCCCACGTGTTGGTGCGGGCCATTCCCGTGGAATCGTCCGAGGCGGTTTTTGAAGGTTACACGGATCGCGATGGAAGCTATATTCTGAAGGTGCCGCGCGGACGGTACCGCGTTCAAGCGGCGCCGCGGGGCACAAATTATCTTCCCGGATATTATCGGAATCCCAAGAATCCCGATGAGTTGGGTGTGGTGGAACTGGTGGCGGAGGACGTGTTCGGTTTTGCCGACATCTCGCTCGACTTGGGAGGATCGATTGCCGGGCGAGTGACGCGCGCCGCCGACGGCGTGCCGCTGGAAAATGTGCGCGTGTCCGCCGAGTCGGAATCGTTTCGCTCGGTCGCCGTCACCGACCGGAACGGGCGCTACCTGCTTCGGGCGCTGCCTCCGGAATTTTACGCCGTGGAAGCCGGGGTTCTCGATTCGAACTATATTCCCACTTATTATCCCCAGGTCACCTTCGCCGAACAAGCCGAGCGCGTTCAGATCGCGCCGGGCGACATAGTTTCGGGAATTGATATCAAACTGAATTACGGCGCGCGGATCAGAGGACGAATCCTCTCCGCGACCACGAACCAACCTCTCTCCAGCATCATGGCCATCGCGGTTCCCGTATCCGGGGATCAGCCGGAGCGATTCGCTTACAGCGACCCGAATGGATTCTTCACCATCAACGGATTGGGTGGAGGCAAATACCGGGTGGAAGCGGGGAACGAGCGCGGCGAATCGCCCGAAGGCGCCAAGCAGCATCGATACGTGACGGAGTACTTCGACCGCGCGTTCGATCAAGAGTTGGCCAAGCCGGTTGAGGTGGCTTCCGCCGCAACGGTGAGCGGCGTCGATTTCCATTTGTTTCAGTCCAACCACATTCAAGGCCGGGTTCGTTCCACGTTTACGAACGGGCCGATGTCGGACGTCGTGGTGAGGCCGGTGCTTCCGGCGGAGAGCAAGCTGCCGCTTCCGACGGCCGTGACGGCAAGTGATGGAACCTATGAGTTGGACAATCTTCCACCGGGCAAATACTCGGTGACGGTGAGTTTGCCGGATCCGGATAAGCAGTATGTGGCGACGTGGTACCACGACCAAATTGCCCGCGAGAATGCAACCCAGCTCAAACTGGAGGACGGCGACACGTATCAAAACGTCGACTTCAATTTGCGATTGGGAGGCAACATCACGGGGAAGGCCGTGGTCGACGATCCGGAATATCCGGTGGAATTTGGAAATCTGCACGTCGAGCTTTCCGCCGTCGGAAATGAGCTTCCGGGCTTCGAACCGCGAGTTTACGATTTCTCTCCCGACGGACGTTACGAAATTGATGGCGCTCCCATGGGCCGCTTTCAGTTGGCGGTCACGTCGGAAGATCCCAATTTCATGGTGGGAAATTCCAGCACCACCAAGACCGTCGTCGTGAACGAAGGGCGAGAACTGAACGGCGTCGATTTTCTGTTGCACGTGGGCGGTTCCATCAGCGGACACGTGACTTTGAAGCGCTCGCATCTGCCCATCGACAAGTACCGGATCTTGGCGCTCCGCATGAACGAGCCGTACTATGAATTCGTCACCATCAAAGATCATCGCTATACGGTTGCCGGATTGCAGCCGGGGAAGTATATCGTCGTCTTGGTGGAAGCCGTCGAGCCGCTGACTCTTGAAAAGCTCTTTTCCGGCCCGCGATGGTATGATTCCCAGATCGTGGAAGTGAAGAAGGGAACTGCCACTGCCAATGTCGACTTCACCATTTTGGAAACACATCCGCCGACCATTCCTCAATTTTAACTTTGAGCGGAGGCAAGCGAACGACACCCGATGAAGAAAATTCTCCTCCTTTTGCTGCTGCTTTTTTTTGCCTTTTTGCTTTTTGAATATCTGACGCTCCCCAGCGTCGCTTTCCTCAAGAAGACCATTCCCACGGAAACTGGTTTGATGCGACAGCGCGACGAGGAGTACGCCGAATCCCATCACGGCAAAATCCCCAAGCACTTTCAGATCATTGTTCCTTACAGCGCCATCTCGACCAATCTGAAAACCGCCATTCTGGTGGGCGAGGATGATGCCTTCTTCGAACACGAGGGATTTGATTACCAGCGCATCCGAGAAGCGCTCATTCTCGATTGGGAGAAGAAGCGATTTGCGCGCGGCGCCTCCACCATTACGCAGCAGCTTGCCAAGAATGTCTTCCTTTCGACCTCAAAGAATCCGATCCGCAAGCTCAAGGAGGCGGTTCTGACTTATCGGCTGGAGCATGAGCTGGATAAGCGCCGGATTTTCGAAATCTATCTCAACGTCATTGAATGGGGCGAGAACGTCTACGGGGCGGAGGCGGCGTCACGATATTACTTCGGAAAATCCGCGTCGCAGCTTTCGCTCAACGAAGCGGTCTTGCTGGCGGCCATCATCCCCAACCCGCGCCGCATGAATCCATTTGTGAGCCTGAGATTCAGCCGATACCGGCGCGGAGTGATTCTCGATCATCTTTACCGGTACCACCACATCACGCAGGACGAATACCAAGCGGCTTTGAACGCGCCCAT
>CAZIDA010000057.1:0-8256 GCA_964537865.1 uncultured Acidobacteriota bacterium | reverse complement strand
CAGCGAGCCAAACATGATGGTGAGAAACGTGAGCTTGATTCCAAGGAACGCGCCCACCATTCCCATCATTTTGACGTCGCCCATTCCCATCCCTTCCACTCGTCTCACCAAATAATAGATTTCACCGACGAGGAAAAGAATTCCGGCGCCAAACAGAGCGCCGGCCACGGCGTTGATGATCGAAAGGTCAGCCCACGGAATCCAGTGCTCCACCTTATGGACCGAGAGCGAGATGAGGAAGAGGAACGTCTGTAGGGCATTGTCGCGCAGCGGGATCAGAAGGCTGAAGATGATCCCGACTGCGGCTCCATAAAGCGTGATCTCATCCGGGAGCAACCGGAACTTGATGTCCGTGAAAATGAGGACCAGCAGTCCGCTTGCCAGGACGGCGTATTTGAACGTCTCCCAAGAAAGGCCAAACGTCCAAACACAAAGAAAGAATACCAATCCGGTGAGGAACTCTACAAAGGGATACAGCGGCGAGATGACGTGACGACAATCTCGACAACGACCGCGAAGAAGGAAATAACTCAACACCGGTATGTTGTCATAAGCGCGAATGAGCGCACCGCAGTGCGGACAATGCGAGCGCGGGCGAACGATGGACTGATCCTGCGGCAGCCGCAAAATACAGACGTTGAGAAAGCTGCCGATGAGTGTTCCAAAAATAAAAGCAAAGACGTAAATCAGGATCATGGATGGACCGTCTCAGGATGGAGCAGTCTTTGATACGCTTGCCACGTCGCCTCGGTCATGACTTCGATTGAGAATTTCTTCTGAATCATTTCATAGGCCGCCGTCACCATCGACTGTCGCAACGCCAAATTTCCGACTAAAAATGAAATATGACTTGCCAAATCTTCCACGCTCTCCGACGAGAAAAGAAATCCGGTCCTCGCCGGCTGAATCAATTCCGGAATCCCGCCGGTGTTGCTCGCCAGCACCGGCACGCGCCCTTTCATCGCCAGGAGAATCACCGAACCCAAGCCTTCCCGGCGAGAGGGTACCACCAAGAGATCATTTTGCCGCACAAAATCGACCGGAGATTCAGGGAATGGAATGAGCATCACCGTTCCTTCCAAATGATGCTTGCGGATCAGATTTTTCAACCGCTGCTTCTCGCTTCCTTCACCGGCAATCACACAGCGCGCGTCCGGGGCTTCAGTTTTGAGAAGGCGGAATGCCCGGATTAGAACGTCCATTCCTTTCTCTGATTCCAATGCGCTGAGGGCGCCCACTCGAAACGTGGAACCGTTGGCGCGCGGCTTTGAAATGCTTTCACTTGCCTTGGGTTCGTCAATCGGCACACTGTCGTAGACAACATCAATAAGGTTTCCATCGATGCCGCCGGCAATCATTTGTTCTTTGACGAATTGGGAGACCGCGATGAAACGTTGTCGCGGCGCAAAATATTTTCCCGCCATGAATCTGTTTTTCGGAATGGAATAAGCAACGCGGCGTGACACAACAACCGGCAAGCGCCCTTTTCGATTGGCGAAGTTGACCAAATCGTGCGCGCGGGCATCGTGGCAATGAATCAATTCCGGCGGCGAGTCAGTCAAGAACTTTCGGACTTTCAAGACTCCGCGAAGGCCCCCAAGACTCCTTGCTTCGAGAGGCTCCGCCGTGAATCCCAACGCCCTCGCGTGATCGAGCAGAGGCGACTCGGAAGGGCAGAACAAAGATTGTTGACAATCTTTGCTCCGAAGACCCTGCATCAAAAAGAGCGCCTGTTGTTGTCCGCCTCGGAATGTGCGACCGGTATCGAGATGGAGGATTCTCATGCGTTCGAGTCCGAGCGAAGTCGTTTGCACCTGCTGTCTTCCCAAAGCTTAACCTGCTTCAAAAAAACGTACCAACCCGCAAAGGCGGCAATGCAAAATCCGCGGCGGCCATCGAGTACGCCCAACCGAAGAAAATATGATTTGGCGAAGGTCAACGGAGGCGCCACAAAACACTGCAGCAGAGAAAACGTCTTGCCGTCGGCAATGCTTTGGCGGGCCGCGAGGGTGGTGTAACGGTTGAGGTGTTCGATGTGTTCGGAAATGGAAGAGACGGTGTAATGCAGCAAATTGCCGTGAAGCGTTTCGATGGGCCCGTCGACGACGAGGGATTCGTGAACGAAATCGCCTTTCCATTGCGCTCGGGTCCGATCATACAGGCGGACCTTATAATCCGGATACCATCCCGAATGCCGAATCCATCCTCCCAAGTAATTCGCGAGCCGCGAAAATCGGAAGGCGCAGACGCCCTCAACGCCGGGCCGCGATTTGAGATTCAAAATCGATTGTCTCAATTCGTCGCTGAGCGCTTCGTCGGCGTCGATGCTGAGAATCCAAGGAAAACTCGCCTTCGAGGCGGCCAGGTTCTTTTGCTTGGAGTAACTCTCGAAGGGATGGGTGTAAACCGAGGAGGTGAACTCGCCGGCGACCTCACGGGTGCGATCCCGGCTGTTCGAATCGACTACGACGATTTCATCGGCGACACCGCGAAGCGATTCGCAAGCGCGGCGCAAATCCCTTTCCTCGTTTAAGGTAATGATCGTGGCTGAAATCCGCATGACGGCAGGAAAGCAAGGATAAGAGTTTTTTGCGGAAAGATAAAGGGGAATAAAAAGGGCCGCCCTTCGCAGGGCGGCCCGATAAGACAATACCCAAAAGGGAAGTGATGTCTTCTACTTGTCGCTGCCGGCTACCAAATTCACGTTCGAGGCTCCTGCGGGCGGCTTGGGAGATTGAACCGATCCCGACAGGGCATTATCGACTTGAACATTGTAGGAGGGCAACAGAGTTCCCTGGGCCGTCTCCAAAGCGATCTTCGACTTGATGTAATTGACGATGGCGCGCACTTCGTTCGTTTGATCGATGGCCAGGTTGGTCTGCTCTTGCAACACGAAACGAATGGTAGAAGCGCCTAACTGATATTTCTTGTTCTCGGCGTCAAGGGTTTTCTCTTCCAACTCGCGGGTTCGCGTGGAAGCTTCCACCGTCGCCTGGCTCATTTGCATAACGGTCACCGCATTGCGGACCGCCAATGCAATCTGTTGTTCGGACAGAGCGAGCCGGGATTGCGCCTGCCGCAGTTCGTAACTCGCCCGCCCGAAATCGGCCTCGGCGTTCCTGTTCTTAAAGGGAATGGTCAGAGTGACGCCGAAAGAGTACTCCGGGAACTGAAAGCTGAACAACTGGCGTGTGGTCTCCGGATATCCCGCCTGAATGATCACCGGGGAGCCGTCGGGATTTAGCACCGGAGTCCCGTTGATATTCAACACCTGGGAGTTTCCAGCCAAGCCGCTCCAAGCGTAAAGGCCGGTGAGATCGACCTCAGGGAGCAACTGGTTCTTGGTGTATTTCAGCTTCAACTGCGAGTTATTCAAAGCCAGATCTGCCTGCCGCAGCTCAGGGCGGTTCTTCAGCGCAATGTTAATGGCGTCGGGGACCTTCGGAATCGCTTGGTCGGCCGGCATCTTCGCCTGATCGACGGGCTCAAGATGGGCGATGACGGCGCCGGGATCTCGCGCGCCGGAGAGAAAGCGCTTCAACGTGTCTTCGGTCTGCTGCAAGGTGTATTGTGAAACAATCAAGTCCTGGCGGCGTTGCGCCACCGCGGTTTCGGATTGGACAACATCGATGGGCGCCAACGTCCCGATTTCAACCTGGCGCTTGTTGTCTTCGTTTGTTTTGATCGCCAGATCCAAGGAGGCCTGCTTGACCCGCACGTCCGCGCGATCGAACACCAGCTCCCAATAAGTATTGAGAACCTGGTTGAGGATGTTGATGAGCTGAAGATTGAAATTCTCCCGGGTGATATTGAGGTTATTTCTGGCGACCTTGATGGGATAAGTGTTGGCGCCGATGCCGCGGTTCTTGAGGAGCGGCTGGAGAAACGAAAACCGCAATTGGGAGGTGATGCTTGGATCCAAAGTCGCCAAGCGACTCCGATAAAAGGACTTTGTATTGAAGTAATCAACCTCGGCGCTGGTTCCGGTCTCAAAGAGTTGCAGATAGGAGAAATTGAAATTCTGCGTCAGGCTATCGATTGGGGTGACCGCGCCGAATATACCTGTCTGCAAGAAGTTGGAGGACGGTTTCGTCGCGCGATCCGTATTGGCACTCGCTTTGAAAATGGGATCGAACAGCCCATGCGTTTTCAACACATCGTAACGAGCCGCCGGAGTGTTGTCTCGTTCCACTTCGATATCCAGACTGTTCTTGAGCGCCAGCTCGATGCAATCCCGTTCCGACAGCACCACCGTGCCGTTATGGGTGAGGCGCTCAATCAAACTGGAAGATTCTGCCGGCAGTTGTGGAACAGAGTTCCGGGTAAAGATGTTGTTTCGAAAATATCCGGGCATAGGAAAGGTCTGCTTGAGTCCCGGATCTTTCGCGATGTCCGAAAGTGTTTGGGAAAACAGCAAGCCATTGCCCAGCGACAAAAACATCAACGCGGCGCTCAGGAGCGCGACGGCGTTGAAGAAGTGGTCGATCCGTTTCATATGCTTTTCCATCACTACTCTCCCTTTGGAGTTGATTGCAGAAGTCTAAGCCCGTCGACGTGAACGCGTATTCGTCTGAAGCCTTATACGACTCCGATATCCGATAAGTTTCATCGTTCTTGACAATTAGCGCGCTTCTCTTTAAGCTTCGGCGTGCTGCTCGACGCCATGACCGAGACAGAGATTATCACGCTATTCCGCCAGTCCCAAGCGCTTTTGGAAGGTCACTTTCAGCTCTCCTCCGGACGTCACAGTGATCGCTATTTTCAGTGCGCGTTGATCCTGCAAGATCCGGTGATGGCCTCCAAGCTCGGCGAAGCCTTGGGGAATTTGCTTCATGAGTACCTTCCGGTGTCGGCCGTGGCTGCCCCCGCGATCGGAGGAATTCTCGTGGCGCATGAAGTGGCCCGAGCGCTCCGCACTCGCGCGGTTTTCACGGAGCGGATCAATGGCAAAATGACGCTGCGCCGGGGCTTTGCGTTACAGCCAGGAGATCGGGTCGTGGTGGTGGAAGATGTCATCACCACCGGGCTTTCGACGCGCGAGACCATTCAAGCCGTCAAAGAGTGGGGGGCGCAGGTTCCGGCGATTGGAGCGCTCATCGATCGGAGCGGAGGAACCGTCGGCGCCTCGTTCTCGGCGCCGTTTCGAGCCTTGGCCCAAGTCAAGGTTCAAAGCTATTCCCCGGCAGATTGTCCTTTGTGCCGGAACGCGATTCCCGTTGTGAAACCGGGCAGCCGGGTTTGATCGCCGGCAACATCAAATTCCAATACCGGTGACCTCTTGCAATCAACCGAACAACTCCAGCCTTCTACTTTTGCTCTGGCGGATATTCCCGGACTTCAGGAGCCGAGAAATATCAAGCTCATCCTCGCGTACGACGGATCGGACTTTCACGGCTGGCAAATTCAACCCAATGTTCGAACAGTGCAGGGCGTTTTGCAGGACACGCTGAAGAAGCTGTGCCAAGACGAAATCGCCGTCTACGGTTCCGGTCGAACCGACGCCGGAGTTCACGCCCGAGGTCAAGTGGCGCACTTCAAGACCACTTCAAAAATCCCGGACTCTAACTTGCAGCATGCGCTCAATGAGCTGTTGCCCGGATCCATTCGTGTCTATGACTGCCGAGAAGTCGATGCTTTGTTTCATGCGCGGTTCTCCGCGCAATCCAAAATGTATTCGTATTCCATTCTGACTCAGCCCATCTGTTCTCCGTTTCGCCGGCGTTACGCCTATCACCTTCCTTACGAGATGAACGTGGAACAAATGGCGGCGGGAGCCCGCCATTTCATCGGCGACCACGATTTCACCTCTTTCTGCGACGCCCAAGATGATTCACCTTCCAAAGTTCGAAGAGTTCTTGTTTCTGAAGTGACGCGTGAAGAAAAAAACAGGCTCATCGTTTATCGAGTAGAAGCCACCGGCTTTTTGCATCGCATGGTCCGCGCGATGGTCGGCGCGCTCATCGAGGTGGGGCGGGGGAGGCTCGATTCGGAGACTCTGCCGACTCTTCTCGATGCGCGCAATCGCGCCTCGGCCCCCTGGACCGCGCCGGCTCACGGCCTCTGCCTGGAATGGGTGAAGTACTGACGCCATCCATTTGCATCCCGTGTCTTTAGAGGAGGCTCCATGTCGGCGATCCTGAAGGAAACCGAATTGAAGAGACTTCCCGGGAACGCTTACACAGAACTGGGTCCCGGTGAAATTTATCATCCCTATGTGGGCGCTGACGAACGCGTCTTCGAGGTGACCATCCGTTCCGTCTTGATCGGCCTGGCGATGGCGGTTGTGTTTACGCTCTCCGCCACCTACCTGGGGATGAAAGTGGGACAAGTCTTTGAGGCGGCCATTCCGATCGCCGTCTTGGCAGTGGGATTGAAGCACGCTTTTCCGCGCAAGTCGACCATCTCCGAAAACGTCATCATTCAATCTATCGGCAGCACATCGGCGCTGGTTGTTTCGGGCGCCATCTTCACGCTTCCGGCTTTGTTCATCCTCAGACTGGAACCGTCTATCGGATCGATGATTCTGGCGTGCTTTTTGGGAGCGTGTCTCGGCATTTTGTTTTTGATTCCGTTGCGCCGATATTTTTGCGTCGAGATGCACGGAAAATTGCCGTTCCCGGAGGCCACCGCCACAACGGAGATTCTGGCGACCGGCGAAGAAGGAGGAAGCCAGGCCAAGATTCTTCTTTACTCCATGGGCTTGGGGGGCGCGTATGAATTCATCGCCACCACCTGCAATGTGTGGCAGGAGCATGTCGATTTCATGTTCACTCGGGCCGGCCAGTTGCTGGCGGACAAGGCGCGCATGGTTGTCAAGCTGGACGCCATTCCGTCGATCCTTGGACTCGGCTACGTCATCGGCCTGAGGAATTCGCTTATCCTCATATCCGGAAGCTTGCTGTCGGTTCTCATCTTGGTTCCGACAATTTATTTCGTGGGGTTGCACTCCACCGAAGCGGTGGCGCCCGCGAAAACTCTGATCAGTCAAATGAGCGCCGAAGATATCTTTCGGCAATACGTGCAGCAGCGTATCGCCGTGGGATGCATTGCGTTCGCCGGCATTGTGGCGATTTTGAAATCTCTGAAGATCATCGTCGGATCTTTTGCTCTCGGATTCAAAGCCATCAGCGCGAAGCGGCGCGGTGCGGGTCAGGAAGTCAAACGCACTGATCGCGACATTTCGATGGCGTTGGTTTTTGGGCTGATCGTTTTCGTGGGCATCTTGGTGGTTCTATACCTCCATGGATGGATGGCATGGTGGGGCGCCGTCGCGGCGGGCGCGGCTGTTGTGCTTCTCATGGCGTTCATGTTTACGACGGTGGCCGCCAACGCCATCGCCATTGTGGCGCGCAATCCCATCTCCGGCATGACCATGCTGACCATCATCCTCTCCAGTTTCATTTTTCTGAGGATGGGAATCTCCGGAAATTTCGGGATGATGATCGTCATCATGATCGGCTGCATGGTTTGCACGGCCCTGGCGATCTCCGGCGGATTCGTCACCGATTTGAAGATTGGCTATTGGTTGGGAACGACGCCGCGCAACCAGGAAGTTTGGAAGTTTCTCGGCGTCGCCGTCTCTTCGATCGTGGTTGTTTATACGCTCCATTTCATGAGCGGGGTGTTTGCGTTCAGCCCTGACGCCGTGGCTCCCGGTAAACCGCTGATCGATGCGCCGCAGGCCAACATCATGAAGGCCATCGCTTTCTCGATGATGGCGCACGAACCGATCACTTGGTTGCTGTACGGAATCGGCGCCGTGATCGTCGTCATCTGCGAAATGCTCTCCATCCCTTCCATGATCTTCGCCCTGGGAATGTATCTTCCCATGGAGCTCAACGCTCCGGCCTTGGTGGGCGGATTTATTTCGCATTGGGTGATTCGGTCGTCGCGGAACAAAGACGTCAGCAAGCGGCGATGGGAACGCGGCACGCTCATCGCTTCGGGATTCATTGCGGGCGGCGCGCTCCTGGGCGTGGTGGGTGTGGTTCTGCGAAACTTTCACGTGGAGCGGTTCATCAGCGCCGGCGTTCCGTACCTGAGAACTTTCAATCCCATGACCCGAGCCTATGAATGGGGACCCTCAACGCCGCGCGGCTGGTTTGTGAGCTACGGTCAAATCATCAGCTTGATTCTGTTTACCGCTCTTTGCGTTTACATGTACTGGGATTCAAAGCGAGCTGCCAAGGAGGAATAGAAGCCGGCGAGAAGTGTGATAGAATTTAGAGGCTCCATGACAATTCGAACATCCGGGAG
>CAZIDA010000056.1:0-11114 GCA_964537865.1 uncultured Acidobacteriota bacterium | reverse complement strand
TCAGAGGGAGACGGTCTTTCGTGCTGAAGATGACATGGAATCGAAGGTAAGTGTACGTGTCGCTCATGGATGATCTCCTGGATTGTTTAGGGGGTGGGTGAATTATCAAATTACTGTCGCCGCTCAAGCGGCTCGTGCGCTCATCGACTCTGTTCCGGGGGCTCACGCCCCCGGCTACTCACCATCGCCGCTGGCGCGGCTGCATTCTCGCGTCACGCTACGGCGTGTCGAATTACGAAAATCAAGATGCCGCTCAAGCGGCTGACGATGAATTATATACCGGGATTTTCGGCGCTCTAGAAAATTACTGTCGCCGCTCAAGCGGCTCGTCCGCTCATCAACTCTGTTCCGGGGGCTCACGCCCCCGGCTACTGACCGACGCCGCTGGCGCGGCTGCATTGCAGCATCGCGCTACGGCGTGTTTGGCAACAAGAATCATGATGCCGCTGGCGCGGCTGGCGTTCTGGCATTATGCTGAGTTGTTTCCTCCTATTGAGATCGGCTGTCGCCGCTAGAGCGGCTGGTCCATCTGACAACTCCACATCCGGGGGCTCACGCCCCCGGCTACTCACGACCGCCGCTGGCGCGGCTGCATTCTCGCGTCACGCTCCGTCGTGTCCCAGAAGCAAAATCGTGGCGCCGCTGGTGCGGCTCGCATTCTGGTCTCGCGCCGCCCGTCTCATATTCGAAGAAGCGCTCACGCCGCTGGCGCGGTTCATCACCTCATTGCCCATCCCCATCGATGCACGTTCTGATCGCGATGTCACGTCGCAAGGCCGGCTTCTTTGGATCTCAACAAGGGCAACACATAATCTTCGATCAATCACTCCCGCTTCATGCGCGGCTTAAACCCCGTGCTCTTTCATCTCATCATCATGGTGAAGAGTCGCGAGACGCTCAGCTTCAGGCGCGAGAATTTTTGGGCGGCGAACTGCAATCCCTTCTTGCCTTCCATTTCCGCGAAGAGGGAATAAGCGACGGGGGTGACGAGGAGGGTGGGCAACAGGCAGAGAGTTTGTCCGCCGATGATGGTGACCGCGATGGCGGAGCGTTGAGCGGCGCCGGCCCCGAGGCCGATGGCGGTCGGGATCAATCCGGCCACAATCGAAAACGTCGTCATCAGAATCGGGCGCAGCCGCACGTGGTTGGCTTAGATGATGGCGTCGCGCAGCGGCAATCCTTGCATACGAAGCTTGTTGGTGTAATCGACTTGCAGGATTCCGTTCTTCTTCACGATGCCCAACAGCAACAGGACTCCGAGCGCGCTCCACAAATTCAGCGTGCGGTGAGTGACGAAGAGTGAGAGCAGCGCAAACGGAATCGACAACGGCAGGCTCAACATGATGGTGAAGGGATGCAGGAAACTCTCGAACTGCGCCGCCAGCACCATGTACATGAAGATGGACGCCAGCAGAAACGCGATGATCAAATTTTGCGTGGTCTCATCGAGAATTTTGACGGCCCCGGTGAACTTGAAGGAATAGCCGGGCGGCAATCCCACCTGCCGCACCACGTCGCCCACGCTGCGCGCCGCCACATCCAGCGGGAAGTCCGGGGCATTGCTGGCGTTGACGGCCACCTGAAACTGGCGATTGTAGCGCTCGATGCGCGCCGGGCCGAGGCCGCGCTCCACGGTCGCCACGTTGTCCAATCGCACCTGGCCCACCTTCGACGACGGGATCATCAGCCGTGAAAGCATCTCCGGATTTTTCTGCTGCTCCGGCAGCAACTGCATGGTGACGTCGTACTGCTCGTCGCCTTCTTTATAAGTGGAGATCTGATCTTCCCCGGTAGCAGAACGCGATCGTTCGGCGTCACCCCCTCCACAATCTCCACTTGATCGCCGGAGCGTTCGCCGATCTTGACGTCCTTCTCCTTCGCAAATCCGCCCGCCGCCAGATCCAGCTTGTACAATCCGTACACGTACTGCAGCGCGCTGTAAGGAACAAACAGCGCCTGCTCCACGAGATCGGAAGGAATCTTGGCCTTGACAAAGAAGTCCGGCTTCAGCGCTTCATCGTGATTGTCGATCAGCGCCTCGACTTCGAAAGTGCGCGTCTGCTCATCGACCGACGGATTGATGCGTGAGATCTTTCCTTGAAAGGAGCGGTTGGGAAACGCCTCGACCGTCAGCGTGACCGGCTGTCCGACGCGAATCCATTGCGCCATTTTTTCGGGGACCTTCAACCGCACGCGCAGGGGATCGGGATCCACGATGACCATTACCGGCGTCTGCACTTTGAGATACTGTCCTTGCGTCACGGAGCGTTCGCGCACGCGCCCGGCGAATGGCGCGCGGATGACGGCGTCGCTCAATTTCTTTTGGGCCAGCGCCACGGCAGCGCGATATTGCTTCACTTGCCCGCGAATGTTTTCCACCGTCTGCACGGCCAAGTCATACGCCGCTTTCGCGGAGCGATACTTGGAATCCACTTCGTCGAAGCTCTGCTGCGGCAGAATGCCTTGATCCCTCAGCCCTTTGGCGCGACGAAATTTCTGTTCCGCGTCGTCGAGATCGGCTTTTGCCTTCTTCACTTCGGCGGCGTCGCGGACGTCCTTCAAATCCGGCCCTTCCATCGCCAAGCCCAGCCGCGCCCGCGCTTGTTGCAGCGACGCCCGCGCCTGCTCCAGCGCATACTGCAGTTCCACCGGTGAAACTTTCACCAGGGGCTGGCCCTTCGCGACGCGGTCGCCGATGTCCACCAGGACTTGCTCCACGCGCCCTTCCACTTCGGAACTCACGGCGACCTCGTCAAATGCAAACAGCGATCCGACCGATTCCACGGTGCGGTGAATCTGTCTCACTTCCACAGGAACGGCGTGCACGGCAATCGGTTTCTGCGCGCTCGGATCCTTGGAACGCCCAGAGCTTCCAGTCGAACAACCCGCTGAAAAAATCAAGGAGGAAAAGAGAAGCGACACCAGCGCCCATCGGCCGCTGGGGCAGAGCGACGCCGGATTCGCGCAAACGGATATCGTGTTGCGAAGAGAGTGAGACATTCAATAGCCTCGCTGTTGTGAATGACGAATCCGGAGGATTTATTCGGCGGCACCCCGATCAAACAAAGGAAAGAGAAACTTCGGCACTCCCGTTCCTACCCCCGGACGGGCTGTTGCCTACAAAGACGCATCCGACCAGGATGACGTTACATAGACCCGCGCCGCCTCGGCGTCCTCGGCGACTCGCGGTGAGCGGCCGCGCCGGCACGCGAGAGACTCCGCTACGCCTCACTGTGACGATCCCGCATGAAGAACAACATTGAAAGATGAAGGCGCCTCCTGCGTTCGAATCGGCGGATTTACGAACGCGCCTCCCGAAGAACAAAATACTTTTCTTCTTTGAACGGATATCCCCGGCCTCGCGCCATGGCGGCCACCTCGCGAATCATGCCGGGGTGTCCGCAAACATAAACCATCGTATCCTGCGTCGAGGGCGGAAGATCTTCAAGATAGTGTTCGAAAAGAACGTGGACCTTTTCCTTGTCGCCTCGCCATCCGCGGTTCAAATCTTCCGAAGGTCGGCTGACGGTGGGAACATACGAAATCAACCCGCGCCGATCCAGCTCCGACAATTCCTCGGCATAACCAAACTCTTGCTGATAACTCGCGCCCTGAAAAATCTTGATGCGAAAGGAACCGAGTTGGCCGCGCCGAGCAAAATACCGGATCATGCTCATGAACGGCGCGACCCCGGTCACGGTGCAGACCATGAGATGATTCTTGAAGCTCTCTTCGAAAAAGAACAGCCCCTTGGCGCGCGGCATGACCTTGAGGGAATCTCCTTCCTTCAGACGCCACAAGCGAACCGTCATGGGGCCTTCCGGCACGCGCTCGATGAAAAGTTCCAGCGCCCCTTCGTCGGGTGAAGAGACCATCGAATACGGTTTGGCCACTCCGTCGAGCGCCAAGGTGCAGAATTGTCCGGGGAAGAAAGCAATCGGCTGCTCCGGCTGCAGCTTGACGATCATGAGATCGTCGGTGAGATCTCTCCGGAGAATCAGTTTCGCATTGAGATAGTGATCGAAACGAGCCATGATCTTTCCATCCACTTCTATTTTAACAGGTCGCGAACAAATCACTGGCGTGGACACTTTTGTCTGTGCTTCTTGATGAGCGAAGAACAGATTGGATGTTTTGGTTGCCTCGGCCCGCCACGGCAGGCAGAGGTCGCGCAGAGAAACCCTCATCTATTTCCGGAGCAGTCGCTCATGCGGCAAGGTCTTACGCAAGGGCATGAAAGCGATCTCGTCGATTGGAACTGATCGCAGCCTCGTCCCCGAAGGGGACGCGTCCTCCAGCCCAGGGTAGTCCGCCCACTCTTGGGCGGACTACCCTGGGTACGGAATCGTCCCCAACGGTTCAACCCTGAAAGGGTTGTGTCAAACGTTCCTTACTATTTTCAGAGCCGGCGAAACGTTGGCGCGGCGCCGTTCACGGCGCCTGCATTTCCTCAGCTCGCCCATTCATGGGCGGGGTTGGAATGCCTTATCTTGAGGCAGACGCAAACTGACGCAAACGAATTCGCGTCAACACATTTTCGTCGTGGAACGAAATTCGCCTCAGTGTGATACACTACCGCCATCCCAAAGAGGGGTAGCATGAAGGTGGGTGATCCGTGATGAAACTGCTATCTCCTCGCGTCTCCAGTTCCATTTCCATCGGAATACGATTGAAACCTCCCCGGACGAATGGCCGGCTCTTTCGTGGAGCCGTTTGGATGATGGTGGCGGGGCTTCTCCTTGTTGCGGCGAAGTCCCAGTTTTCTCAAAACACTTCAGGCGGTCCAGGCGCCCAAGAGATCGTTCAATATCTCAACCAGACCATCGGCTGGTATCACCAAATAAATGAGCAGCGGCAACTGGCCATCGATCCCAACGACATTTTAATCATGAACGACAACGGCCGCATTGCCGATGAAGTCGTGCGACTGGCTTTTGATTTTGCGAGAGCCCAGGTGGAGAACTCCTCAAAGCAGAACGGTTCCACCGCAGCCAATAACCAGGCGGAAGTTTCAGCTCGATATCAGTCCCTGGCTCAGATGTCGTCTCAACTCGACAAACAGATTCAAGACACGCAGGCGGAGTTGCAGGGTTTCAAACAGAAACTGCCGACGGTGTCCGGACAAAAGCTGCTCGACCTGAGGGCTTTGATGTCGGAAACCCAAAGTGAATTGGATCTCGCCAACGCGCGCAAGGAAGCCGTTCAAAGCATGTTGCAGTTTGTCGGGGGCAGCGGAACCAGCGGGCTCGGCGCGGCGGGCGCGAGCGGGGAGATTGAAGCGCTGGCTCATTCGCTTCCCGCGGCGTTGACCCGGCCCACTCCCGCCGGAAAGACAGCCGCCTCCACGCCGGAAGCCTTCACTCCCATCCAGGTCACGGCGGCCAACAATCCGCCACCCACCGGCATCTGGGGATTGACGGCTGAAGTGTTTTCGCTTTCCCGGAAGTCGCATCAGCTTGATGCGTGCGCCCAATCGACGAAAGGCTTAGCGCAGAAATCCGATCAACTGCGCACCCCTTTGATCGCCCTGTTGCGTGAATTGTCGAACCGCTCGGAGACGATCGCGAAGGCGGCCGATTCGGCCGATCCGAACACGTTGGCGCAAGAGAAGAAGGACCTCGACGCTCTCACCGGACAATTCAAACAAGTGTCTGCCGCCGTGCTGCCGCTGAGCAAGCAAGGAATTCTGCTCGATTTGTGCGCGCGAAACCTGTCCGATTGGCAGGCCGGTTTGCAAGGAAGATTCAAATCCGCGCTGAGAAATCTTCTGGCGCGGCTGGCATTTTTGGTGATCCTCTTGGTCGCGGTGATCGGAGGCGCGGAACTCTGGCGGCGAACCATTTTGCGCTACGTCCATGAGGCGCGTCATCGCTATCAGTTGCTGCTCTTGCGAAAGATTGTGATGTGGTTCGTCGTGGGCCTGATCATTGCCTTCTCCTTCGCAAGCCAGATCGGCTCGGTGGCAACCTTTGCCGGATTACTCACCGCGGGCGTGGCCGTGGCGCTGCAGAATGTCATTCTCTCGATTGCCGGGTACTTTTTCCTGATCGGCAAGTTTGGAATTCGTGTCGGCGATCGCGTCCAAATCGCGGGGGTGACCGGCGAGGTCATTCATATCGGCTTGGTGCGGATTCACATCATGGAGCTGAGCACCGGCGCCAACAACGTGCCGAGCGGTCGCGTCGTGGCCTTTTCCAACTCCATCGTGTTTCAACCTACCTCCGGTTTGTTCAAGCAAATTCCCGGCACCAATTTCATCTGGCACGAGATTACATTGACATTGGCGGCCGACAATAATTACCAGACGGTGGAAGGGCGACTGCAGAAGGCCGTCGAAGCCGCTCTGGTGAATTATCGTGATGTGATGGAACAGCAGCGCCTCCAACTGGAGCGGACCTTGCGGTACACGCCGGTCGATACGTTGCGTCCCAAGACTCGGTTGCGCTTCACCCCCGGTGGCTTGGAAGCGACCATCCGCTTTCCGGTGGAGTTGCGCCGCGCCGCGGAGATCGATGATCAAGTGACGCGCGAGTTGCTGCGCGCCATCGATGAGGAACCCAAACTGAAATTGATCGGAGCGGGAACCCTCGGACTGACGCTGAATACCGATCTCTCCATGGCGAGCTAAGCGGCGCACCGCGAGTCCGCCTTGCGCATGCGTTTCTGAAACTCCTCTCGGTCCTCTTGACCGCTTGGTGTCTTGTCTTTTGACCTTTTGATTTTTTGCTTGACCTGTCTACCGCTTCACACCTCATGGTGATGGCGTTGCTGCGGCTCTGTCTACAGATGATCATAATCTCTGCTGACAAACCGTGATCCGTAGTGCACAAAGCGGCCTGGGGCCGCAGCCAAACGGAGCTCATGCTTTCACCACTGCGGCCTCAAATTTCTTGCTGGGAAAACACGATTTTGCAGACTTGCCATACAAAGCGCACCACGGCTACCAAAGCAAACGGTGATGGTGTCGTGGCCGCGACTTTGTCAAAATTCAAGAACAGAAAGGAGACACGCTGTGGGAGAGCGAATGAACGTGCGTCAGTGGGTGGCCCTGTTTCGGGAGATCGGATTGGATGATGCCAAGATGAAATTGTGGCATCATCTCTTCGAGACGCGCCATCCGGAAGGACATCAGAGCTTTCTGGAATGGTTGGGATTGCCGACGAAGGAAGTCGAGCGAATTCGTTCCGAGAGCCGATGATGCGCCAAAAGGCGAATCTCTATGCAAACTCACACCATCTCAAAGCTGGCTCACCTGTTTGGACTGTCGCGCAGCACGCTGCTTTACTACGACCGCATCGGTTTGCTTCATCCTTCGGGGCGAACGGTGGCTGGATATCGCACCTACAACGATGCGGACCGCCGGCGCCTCGAACGACTGTGCGCATTTCGCCAAGCGGGCCTGACGCTTCGAGACATTCGTGAGGTTCTTGCCTCCGATCGAAAACCTCCTGCCGCGTTACTGGAGAAACGGCTGCGCGAAATGGGCGACGAAATCTGCGAACTCAGAACGAAGCAGCATCTCCTGTCCGGGATGTTGAAGAATCTCGCATCCGGCAAACGCTTTACGAAAGTCGACAAGGCCCTGTGGACGGGCATGCTGCGCGCCGCCGGAATGGACGATCGCGCCATGCGACGTTGGCACGTCGAATTCGAACGCCGTGCTCCCGAAGCGCACCGGGAGTTTCTCGTCTCCTTGGGCATCCCGGAAAAGGAAGTTCGGCAGATTCGCGAATGGGCGCGCCGGTCAAGCAGAAGAAGAATTCGATGAACGCAGCTTCAGCGGTTCGGCAGAAATGCCGTTGCTGTGTTTTTCACCGCCTGCACCTCGACGGAGAAAAGCCCACGATCCCCCCAAGTGAGGGGGATCGTGGCTACCAAAGCATGACGCTCATATTTGGGGCAGGTTAGCGTTCCAGCTCAAGAACCACGAAACTTCCGGGGACCATCGAGGGCCGCGGGTGGGGATTCTCCGGCGTGGGCGCGGGAGGCGGATTGAACTGCGCCGTGTCCGAGTAGACGCGATGCGTCTTCAAATCCACCGCCATGGTGCGGGCGCCGCGCTCGGTCGGCACATTATCGATTACCGTGAATTTGTCCGGTGAATCCTCGTGCACCACCGTCAGCGTGCCGTCGCCGTTGGAGCTGAACGCAAACTGCGTTCCCGGATCGAAGGCGTTCGCATCCACGCCGCGGCCGATGGGCACGGTGGTCACCACTTTGCCGGTGTCGGCGTTGATGATGGCCATCATCTGATTGTGGCATCCGGCGAAGAGTCGGCGATGCGCGCGGTCGATGGCCAAGCCGCTGGGCGATTCGCACGGCGCCATCGGATATCGCCCCACAATCTTAAGCGTGCGCGGGTCGAACTCCACCAGCGTGCTCTTGTCTTCCAAGTTCACAAACATCCGGCCTTTTCCATCGGAGACGGCGAACTCCGGCTTTCCGTCCAATGGAAGCGTGCCGACGACCTTGTTGTCGGTCACGTCGATGGCCGTGGAGTTTCCGGTCCGTCCATTGAACGTGAACACCCGCTTCGACACGGGGTCGTAAACGATCGAATCCGGGTTTTCACCGGTGACTTTCACTTTGGTGATGGGCGCCAGCGTCTTCAGATCGAAGACCGTCACCGTGCCTTCGCGGCCGTTGCTGGTGAAGCCGTGTCCTACTTCCGGCGCCAAGGCGATTCCATGAACGCCGGGCGTATCCGGAATCTCGCCGATCACGGCGTTCTTCTCGGTGTCGATCACCTTGACCACCGTTCCGTGCGACACGTAAAGGCGGTGGGCGTCGCCGTCCGCCAGCATGTAATCCCAAAATCCTTCGCCACCCACATTGATCCTCTTCACAATCTTGTATCCGGAGGTGTGCGGCTGCGCTTGAATCGGACACGGAGTTCCGAAAACAAATAGCAAGATTCCCAAGGGCAAAACGAACATCCGGGAGAGTACCCACAGCTTTTTCATAAGTCTCCTCGCTTGGAATGAAATGTCGATTGACGAATCTCGAAATGGATGACGCTCGCGACCTTCCATCGCGTTACGATAAATCGTCGTGAAACCACAGGAAGGTCCGCGTGGAGCCTGCCCACACTCCCTGATGACCGGTCCAACGGTCAATCTCCGTAAGGCTCCCCGGTCACGGCTCTTCTTCTTCCCACAAAATGGCCGCTCTCAAACTATCAAGCGAAAGATAAATGGAAGATAAACCTCTCCGCCTTGCAGTGTCCTACGTTGGGCGGCCGGGATTCGCCGGGTCTCGCTTGCGTCCGCCGGGTTTTTGGCGGATTGGCGGATTGGCGGATTGGGGGATTAGCGAATCCCGGTCTTCGTTGCGACGCGGGGCGATGAGACGACCGGGATGCTCTCCGCCTGCGGCGGAAGCATCCCGGCTACCAAAACTCCGCGCGTCTCTGCGTCCTATGCTTAGCAAGTTTCGAAAATCTTGTCTAGGAGACGACCGCGTTGACAGCGGCAAAGACGAGGAACTAGAATCCCCCATGCCGACGATCTCGGGTCGATCCGCTGGAAGAGGAGTTGTTCATGCATTTTGATGTTATCCATTTAGATATCGCTCCTGAGACTCTCTACGAGAAGGCAACCGGAAAGCCAGTTTCCTTTTTCCCCAGTCACGAAGCTGCGTCTTGATTGAAAGGCTTGGGAAACCCCTTCTGCAGATACTGGATGGATTGGGCCGCTCAGGCATACCCGCTCCGGGGGCATGTCTGCGGTTGGTTGTGGGAGACCCACTGCCAGTTCGGTGAAATTCGACTCGTTTCTGATCACCCCAATGCATCGGGGCTGTAACCCATGCCACGAAACGTTGAAATCAAAGCGCGGGTTTCGAATCTCGACGAAGTCGAAGCGCGTGCGCGCGCGATTGCGGAGCGAGGGCCGGAGGAGTTAGAGCAGATCGACACGTTTTTCGTCTGTTCCAAAGGCCGGTTGAAGTTGCGGGAGCTTACACCGGCGCGCGGCGAGCTCATCTTTTATGAACGACCCGACGTGGAGGGGCCAAAGCTGTCGCAATACGTCGTTGTTCCGACCTCCTCACCTCAAACGCTGCGCGATGCGCTGGGTCGCGCGATGGGAGTGATGGGTCAAGTGCGCAAACGGCGGCGCGTGTATTTCGTCGGGAACACGCGCATTCATCTCGACGAGGTAGATGGACTCGGATCGTTTTTGGAGTTGGAGGTCGTCCTTTCAGATTCTCAAACCACCGCCGATGGCGAGGCCGTGGCGCGACGGTTGTTGTCCGCGCTCGGCGTCTCCGAATCAGATCTGGTATCCGGCGCCTACATTGATTTGCTGCGCCAAAGCCGGTGAGCCGCCGCAGGCTTTGGAGTGCGCCGCCTGTGGCGGCGCTTTGGATTCGTGCGAATCGAAGAAGGCAAATCAAAATCATTTCCTATCCCAGTGAGAACGACTTTTTCCCGGTTGATCGCAAGAGCCCAGGATCAATCGAAGAGCGATTGATCCTGGCTACCAGAGCATTTCGTCCGTGGCGGCGCCTTGAATTGGTCCGTCTGCACGCAGGCAAATTCCGATCATCTCAAGAGAAGATCCAAAGCCGGAGCGCGGCTCCCGCAGTCCATATAGAAATCGTGCTTCGGAACGATTCCAATTTCAGAATCTGGGACGAAATTCACCGGTAAAATTCAACGGCCGTGTGAGAATGAAAGAGAATGAATGAGGAATGGTAGGGCCGAGCGGGATCGAACCGCTGACCTCTTCCGTGTCAAGGAAGCGCTCATACCAACTGAGCTACGGCCCTCCAAGTGGCGAAGATACTAGCATGGGAATCGGCGATGCTGCAACTGAAGGGAGAGGTGTCAGGTGCCAGGGGTCAGGGTTCAGAAACAAAATGGGACGCTGTTTTCTTTTCTGACACCCGACACCTGAAACCTGACACCTCTCTTCACACCTGCCCGGTCACACCAAGTCCCGGTCCCTCCGGCAAAATCAACTTTCCTTTTTCAACGCGGACGCCTTTGAACGGATCGTTGGAGATGAGCAAGTTGCCGTCGAGGTCGGCGTAATCGACCAGCGGCGAGATGTGAGCGGCGGCGGTGCAGCCGACGGAGCTTTCGATCATGCAGCCCAGCATGATCTTCAAAT
>CAZIDA010000055.1:0-11257 GCA_964537865.1 uncultured Acidobacteriota bacterium | reverse complement strand
GTGCTGCATGGAGCATGATTCGCGAAGGGGAATGCAACGGCCGACTGAAGCCGGGAAAGATTCTTCTGGATGCCACCTCCGGCAATACCGGTGTCGCCTATGCGATGATTTGCGCCGCGCGCGGATACAAGGTTCGATTGTGTTTGCCGCGGAACGCCGGCGAAGAGCGAAAGAGGATTCTCCGCGCATACGGCGCCGAGTTGATCCTCACCAATCCGCAGGACGGATCGGACGGCGCGATTCGCCGGGCCCGGCAACTTTACAGGGAGAACCCTGATCGATACTTTTATCCGGACCAGTACAGCAACGACGCCAACTGGCAGGCGCATTACCACACGACGGCGCTGGAAATTTGGGAGCAATCGCATCATCGCGTCACGCATTTCGTCGCGGGTTTAGGGACCAGCGGAACATTTGTCGGAACTTCGCGCCGCCTAAAGGAACTGAATCCGAAAATTCAGTGTGTGGCTCTTCAACCGGATTCGCCGTTTCACGGACTGGAAGGATTGAAACACATGGACTCGGCTCTGGTTCCGAAGATTTACGATCCCACCTTGGTCGACCGCGTCGTGCGCGTGAACACCGAAGCCGCTTACCGCATGACCAAGCGGGCAACCCGAGAAGAAGGTTTGTTTGTCGGGGTCTCCTCCGGCGCCGCCATCGTGGGATCGCTGGAGATAGCAAAGGGATTATCCGAGGGCGTCATCGTCACCGTCCTGCCGGATGCGGGCGATAAATATTTGAGTGAGCGATTTTGGGAAGAAGAGGTTTGAGCCAAGCAGCACGATGCGGCCATTGTTCCTCCGGCGATGTGAGTTTGGATCTGAAAGAATATGACGTTGAGAATTTCCAGGATTCATCTCGATGAGATTCGGCGCCACGGCGCCGCGGCCTACCCGCACGAATGTTGCGGGGCGCTGGTGGGAATATCCAGTGACGGCGGCGAGAAGACCGTTCATGAAGTGGTTCGACTTCCCAACAGTTATTCGCGCGAAGTCGCTGACGACCTCGGCCTTCTGGAGAACGAACGCGGGACGCACAATCGATACATCATCGATCCGAAAGATTTGTTTCGAACCGAAAAAGAAGCGCGCGCCAAATCGATGTCGATCATCGGCTTTTATCACTCTCATCCCGATGCTCCGGCAGTCCCGTCAAAGTACGACTTGCGCGTCGCCGGCGCCGGATACTCCTACGTCATCGTGTCGGTGGAGCAAGGGGAAGCGGGCCGCGTGGCCTGTTGGCAGACCGATGCGGCGCGAGAAAAGTTTGAGAGTGAAGAACTCATTGAAATGGAACAGCCGGCTCTCAGCGAGCGGGCTCCTTAGTTGAACCAAGCGGGTTCAAGAGTTCAGGAGCCTCACTCGAGCGCAGAGCCGGCGATGAAATGCTTTTTTGAGAGGAAAACATGCCGGTAAAAATTCTGATTCCAACACCGCTTCGCCCGTATGCGGGCAAGAACGACACGGTGGAAGTCAGCGCTTCCACCGTCAACGAAGCGTTACGTTCGTTGGTCACCGAGTACGGAGATTTGAAATCGCATCTCTTCACCGACGACGGAAGGCTTCGAAGCTTCATCAACGTTTACGTCGACGACAACGACATTCGTTATCTCGAGAAAGAGTCCACGCCGCTCAAAGGGAGTGAGACGATTTCCATCATCCCATCGATCGCCGGCGGGTCCGCGGTGGCTGAAGCCATTGCCGAAAACGCCCGACAGCTTCGGCTCTCCAACGATGAAATCCTGCGATACAGCCGTCACCTCATCATTCCCGAGGTCGGAATGGAAGGTCAGCTCAAATTGAAAGCGGCCAAGGTCTTGATGATTGGCGCCGGCGGATTGGGCGCTCCGCTGGGACTTTATTTGGCGGCTGCGGGAGTAGGCACGCTCGGCGTAGTCGACTTCGACGTGGTCGATTTCACGAACTTGCAGCGACAGGTGATTCATTCCACCGGTGACGTGGGGCGGCCAAAGCTGGTGTCGGCCAAGAATCGACTGCAGGGGATCAATCCAGAAATTCAAGTCATCGGTTTTGAAACGCGCCTGTCCAGCGAGAACGCGCTCGAAATTTTCAAAGACTTCGACATCATCGTCGACGGAACGGACAATTTTCCGACGCGCTATCTCGTCAACGACGCTTGCGTGCTGCTCGGCAAACCGAATGTTTACGGCTCCATCTTTCGCTTTGAAGGACAAGCCTCCGTCTTCGGCATGCCCGACGAACCGTGCTATCGCTGCCTCTATCCGGAGCCGCCTCCACCCGGACTCGTTCCCAGTTGCGCCGAAGGCGGCGTGTTGGGAATTCTCCCCGGCATCATCGGCTGCATCCAGGCCAACGAAACCATCAAGCTGATTTTGGGAAGAGGAGATTCCCTTGCCGGACGTTTGCTGCTGTTTGACGCGCTGAAGATGAAGTTTCGCGAGCTGAAATTGCGGCGCGATCCCGACTGCCCCATCTGCGGAAGCCGCCGCAGCATTCACCGGCTGATCGACTACGAGCAGTTCTGCGGAATCCCCCAGCAGCGTGAGAAAGAACAGGCCATGTCCGGGAACTCCGATTTCGAGATTGATGTGACGGCGCTGAAGCAGATGATGGATCGCCGGGAGAAATTTATTCTCATCGATGTCCGGGAACCTCATGAGGTTCAGATATGCCGCCTCCCCAATTCGCAGCTCATTCCGCTCGGCGATTTGCCCAGCCGCGTGAGCGAGTTGAATTCCGCCGATTTCATCGTGGCTTACTGCAAAAGCGGCTTGCGCAGCGCCAGAGCGTGCGACTTTCTTCGGAAGGCAGGAATCTCGCGCGTCAAGAACCTTCGGGGCGGCATCCTCGCCTGGAGCGACCAAGTCGACCCTTCGGTGCCGAAATATTGATTTAGAGAGGAAGCCTCGACTCACCGGGGCTTCCTCAGCTTTCCCCTCTCATCAATCTCACCTCGTCATTCCATCTCAACTCGATTAGAATTCCAGAGTGATCTTTTCTCGACAGATCAAAGCGAAGGCCCGAGAAATCGGTTTCGCCAAGTGCGGCATCACGCGTGCGAAACCGCTGGATCCATCGGCCCGCGGAAGATTCAGGCAATGGCTGGAGAACCATTATCACGGGGAAATGTCGTACATGGCGCGCTCGCCCGAAAAGCGCGTATCCCCGGAAGAAGTTTTGAACGGGGCGCGATCGCTCATTTCGGTGTTGATGAATTATTTTCCTCTGGAAGAATCCAACGGCTCGCCGCGGCGGGGTTTCATTTCACGATATGCTTGGGGCCGCGACTATCACTTGATCGTCAAAGAGAAGCTTCGCCGACTGGAAGAAGAACTTTCTTCCCTTTTCCCCGGCCAATCCTCACTCGCTTACGTCGATACCGGCCCGGTTCTGGACAAATGGTGGGCCGAAAACGCCGGACTCGGATGGATCGGCAAGAACGGCAACCTGATCACGCGGGAGCTGGGTTCATGGGTTTTCGTCGGCGAGGTTCTGACGACCCACGAATTCGACGCCTCGGATTACGATCCACCGTTTCGTCATCCTCGAGAAAAATTTGCGCCGCCGATTCACTTCGAGCGCTCGGGTTCAATGCCTTCACCTGAATCATCAGCGGCTGCTTCGAACACCCCTCGAAATTTCTGCGGCTCCTGCGACCGGTGCCTTCGCGTGTGTCCCACTCAAGCGATCGTCGCGCCGTATGTCGTCGATGCGCGACGGTGCATTTCATATTTGACGATTGAACTGCGCGGGGCCATTCCGCGCGAATTGCGGCCCCTCATCGGCAATCGCATTTTCGGATGCGACGATTGTCAGGATGTTTGTCCTTGGAATCGTTTCGCGGTCCCTTCCGATGAGCCGGATTTCCGGCCTGCCTCCGGCAATCTCCATCCGCGTCTCAGAGAATTGCTGGGGATCTCCCGTGAGGAGTTTGAACGGCGTTTTAAGGAGAGTCCCATCAAGCGGGCAAAATACGCCGGCTTTCTCCGCAACGTCGCGGTCGCCATGGGCAACAGTCATGCGGCGGAATTGGCGCCCGCTTTGATCGGCGCGTTGAGTCACCCGGAACCGATGGCGCGCCAACACGCCGCCTGGGCGCTGGCAGAAATCGGAACCGACGAAGCGCTATCGGCGCTCAGAAAATTTCGACGGACTGAGAACCATCCGGAAGTCTTGGAAGAAATCGATCACGGATTGAATCGCCGCCGTGATTCTATCAATTGAACGGCCCAGTTCCGAACGGCGTTGAGGCGAGCGATGGCTTCCTTCGGGGTCAAGGTCTGAATCAACTTCACCACGTCGTCGCGAGTGGGGACCGAATCGGTTCCCCCGCCTCCCGGGCCTTTCCCGGAGAGAAGATCGGGCGCCACCGCGATTTATCCTTCCGATGCCAATGGATCCGACACGGCGCGAATCCAGTCCGACAAGCCGAAGATCTCGTGAATCACGAGCGCGACGGGCGCTTTGTCCTTCCCATTATCTATAATGGCTGGACCGGTCGGGCTATTGAGTAATCTGAGCCGGCGCATGGATTGCGGCGGTGAGTTCATCGGCGCGGACCGTCTCCAAAGTCGCCACCAAGATCGCCAATGACACAATCAGGCAGAGCACCCAGAAAATGATCTCCCGCTGCCACCGGGAATCCTGAACCGGCAATCGATGCAAACGCTGCGATATCATTCTCATCTTTTCCCTCCCTCGATTGGCATGGGCGTTTCGAGCAACGACTCTGAAGAGTCGCCTCTTCCCTGCCTTTCGAAATTCTTCCTTGCGCCTTCACATGGAGCAACCGCAATGCCAATTGAGTAAGCGCCGCCCTTCCAAAGAGTTGAGTCTGAATCCGACCTATCGATCTTGACGGTATTTGCCAACGAATTAGGGAAACTGTCACCGGAAGAGAGTCCGGGCACGACCGCCGATTCCCCATGACAGCCTTGTCAGGAAGCGCCGCATTGATCCGGCCGCTTCAAAGCAGCGTCTCAGTTCAAAATGATTAGTTGTGGCTTTTGCCGATTCTGGTTAGTATGGAGTCCTCCGATCTAATTCGAGGACGCTGATGCGTTTCGCTTTCTATCATGACGGAATCAATGCCGCCCGTACGATGGTGGTCGATGGAGTGGAGAAGTGTCGCGTCAATCTCAGTCATTGGCCGGGGAATGAAACGCCGGAACATTTGAAGGCCGATACTTCGACCGAGATTGCCCTGAATCTCGATACTGATCCTTACGCCGACCGGCTCTTCGAGAACATCGACACCGTCAGCAACAACCACTTCGACACGGATGGATTGCTCTCGTGTTGGGTGGCGATGAATCCACGCCAAGCGATGGCTCATAAGAGTTTTTTGATTCAAGCGGCGCAAGCCGGAGATTTCGAGTGGTTCACGACGCCGCAGGCGGTGCAATTTGATATGGTCGTTTCCGCTTTCGAAGATCCTCAACGATCTCCGTTGCGCGCCGACTTTGCGCCGCTCGACGGGACGAGAAAATTCCAGCTTCTTTACGACACCCTCTTGAACGAACTGCCCGGTCTTTTTGAGAATTTCGAAAGTCGATACAGGCATTTGTACGAGGAGGAGTATGCGAAATTGATCGCCACTCAATGCGGGTTGGCCAATGGGAGGGCGAGCATCCAAAATCATTCGCGTGAAGGCCTGGCGATCCTGGAAGCTTTGGAGCCCTTTGCGCTGCGCGCCAGGTTCAATGCGGCTTCAACCGACCGGCTCTTGACTCTCACGCGCTGCGACGGGGGTTGGACGTGCGAGTTTCATTATCACGTCATCACGTGGTTTGAAACGAAGTCGGTTGCGAAGCGACCGCGTGTGGCGTTGGATACTCTGGCCCAACGCCTCAATCAGATGGAGGGAAGAAATGACGCCTGCTGGCGGGCCGATTCGTTGACGGGATTCTATCCACGCCTGGCTTTGCTCGACGCCGAGGGAGCGTTAATCCCCACTCGACTTCCAAAGGAATCGATCGTGCGCGAGTTCTTGCTTTTCTTCGAAAATGCGGACAGAATAGCGCCGTGATCGAAGCTGGGGGCCCTGTGTGGGTTTGAAAAAAATCATTCCTTACCCCGATTGCTCGATATAGGTTGATTCAGTTAGAATTGCCGCTTTTGCCGCCGGCAATTTTTCCGGTGAAAAGCGCAAAGCGGCGATCTATCTTTGCTGAGGAATACATGACAGATCCAAATTCCAATTCATCCGCCCTAACTATTCATTTGGCTCATAGCCCTGACTCAGACGACGCCTTCATGTTCTACGCTTTGGCCACAGACAAACTGAACACCGGGAATTTGAAATTTGAACACACGCTTTCCGATATTGAAACCCTCAACTCAAAAGCGTTGGAGGGTTTTTATGAGGTGACGGCGATTTCGTTTCACGCCTATCCATATGTGGCCGACAAATACGCCCTGCTGCCGCACGGATCTTCTATGGGCAACCGCTATGGCCCGATGGTCGTCGCCTCAAAGCCATTTCCTCCGGAAGAGATCAAAGGAAAACGGATCGCCATTCCTGGTCCCATGACCACGGCGTTTCTCGTGCTCCGGCTCTTCGAACAGAATTTCGAACCGGTATTCGTTCCCTTCGACAAGATCATTGATTCCGTCAAGCACGGCGTGGTGGACGGTGGATTGATCATCCATGAAGGTCAACTGACTTACGCCACAGAAGGCCTGCACAAGATTATTGATTTGGGAGAATGGTGGGACAGCCGTCATCATCTTCCGCTTCCCTTGGGCGGCAACGTCATCCGAAAAGATCTGGGGACGGAAACCATCAACCAGGTGTCGCGACTTCTCAAGGCTTCCATTCAGTACGCCTTGGATCACCGCGATGAGGCGTTGAATTACGCCATGCAGTTTGCGCGAGAAATGAATAAGGATTTGGCGGATAAATTCGTGGGGATGTACGTGAACGAATTGACCCTCGATTACGGAACCGATGGGCGCCGCGCCCTACAACTGCTTCTCGACGAAGGTTACGAGAAGAAAGTGATTCCTAAGAAAGTCCGCGTGGAATTTGTGGCGTGAGGGAGCGGGGATCGAAAGCCGGAACATTTTCTTTGGGAGGTTAAGGAAAGACTCACCGGGCGCCATTTACAATTCCTACCGGCGCTTCCGGAAGAAGCTGAATCCCAACCGCGCCTGCAATGTATTTATTCCGGGATTGGGACTGGTCAGTCCCGCGTCGGAAATGTGCATGAAGCGGACTTCCATGCTCAAGCCATATCGCGGGCGCAGAAAATAGAGGCCCACCGCGCCGCTGGAGGCAAAATTCACTTTGGAGATTCCAGCGGGGACATCGTGATTGGTAAACAGCGGGCCACTGCTCGCTTCGACATAGGGAACGATGTTTCGCCGTTCCTGGAAGTTCCACTTCAACACGACCGGATTCACTTCGAACCCGTACGCCGTGCCGGTCGGTTGCGAGATCAAGAAGGCGGGCACGACGTCCACCGCGTATTCAAATCGTCCGCGCAAGAATCCCGGTCCGTGCAATTGCGTCAGAATCCAACCGTAGCGAAATCCCGAATTCCAGACGCCGATGTCTCGTATCCCACCTGCGACGCTGCGTCCGCCGCCGGTCCACACTTCCAGTTCATGGGCGCCTTCCACGGGACCGGATTGCGCCCGCACGCCCGCCGCGCACAGCATGAAGAAAAGCACACCTGCCAGTGTCTTTTTCATGATCGGGTTTTTCCTTTGGCTTGGGTGGAGCGCCTCTCGGGGGCGCGATCCAATTCACCGCACCACACCGGCCACCGGACTGGACGCGGTGGCGTAAAGTCTCTTTTCGATTCTTCCGGCAAGATACGCCTTTCGTCCGCCGATGACGGCGTGCTTCATCGCCTCCGCCATCATCACAGGGTCTTCGGCGCCGGCAATGCCGGTATTCATCAAGACGGCGTCAGCGCCGAGCTCCATCGCCAGCGCCGCATCGCTGGCGGTTCCCACGCCGGCGTCGACGATCAGCGGCGCCGCGGTGATCATCTCGCGAAGAATGCGAATGTTGGTGGGATTTTGAATGCCCATCCCGCTGCCGATGGGCGCGCCGAGCGGCATGACCGCCGCCGCGCCGGCATCGATCAACCGCTTCGCCACAATCAAGTCGTCGTTCGTGTAAGGCAGAACGACGAAGCCTTCCTTCACCAAAGTCTTGGTCGCCTCCATCAATCCCAAGACATCGGGGAAAAGTGTCTTCTCATCCCCGATCACTTCCAACTTGATCCAGTTCGAGAGACCCGCTTCGCGACCCAGCCGCGCCGTTCGAATCGCTTCATCGGCGGTATAACATCCCGCTGTGTTTGGAAGAATGAAGATTTTGTCCCGATCAATATAATCCAACAAAGATTCCTTGGACCGGTCGCTCAAATTCACCCGCCGCACGGCCACCGTCGCCATTCCGGCGCCGCTCGCTTCGTGAGCGCGCTTCATTTCTTGAAAGGTGCGGTACTTGCCCGTGCCGACAATCAATCGCGAGTGAAACGTTTTCCCTGCGATCACCAACTCATCCGCCATTCCCGTCTCCTTCAGTTCACCAGAAGATTTTCCAGAACCGATAGATGTAATCAATCCGGATTTTCACGTTCATCATAAATCCCGAATCTCGAAAAAGCAATGCAAGGGAGTGGGGCAGACACTCTTGTCTGCCCCGAAAAAACCGGTCTGTTGCCCGCCAAGGCGGGCTTGCGAAGATCTGATGGCTCGCCCAACCCCACCCTCAGTTGGAATAATTTGGGAGAGTCCTTTACGGTAAGGTTCTTCGTCACGCGGAGGCTCGCGAGAGCAGACGATGGCGCGCCGTGGCGCTGGAAGCCAGGTCGATGGCGGTCCAAGCCATGGCGAGAGCGCCGTCGAACAATGCCCGGTCCGCGTCCTCCGTGATGCAGTGAGCCGTGAACTCCGGCTGATGATTGACGGCCGGCAGAGAATTGATCCCGATGAAGGGATGAATGGATGGAACGGCCAAGGAGACGTTGCCCATATCCGTCGACGCGGTGGCGCGCTCAAGCATCGGACCCAAATCCGGAAACGTCCGGCCCAGCGCCTCGGCATTTTGCCGATAGATCGACCCCATCTCCGGATCGCTCACCAACTCCGCGTACGGCTTGTCGCCCCCGACGATTTCCAATTTCGATCCCGTGGCCGTCGCTCCGGCTTCAAAGCAACGATACACGCGCGGGCGCAGCTCTTCCAGCTCCTTCAAGGTTTCTCCCCGGATAATGTAGCGGGCGGAAGTGTGCGCCGGAACGATATTGGGAGCGTCGCCGCCGTGCGTGGTAATACCATGAATGCGATCCGTCGGGCGAATATGCTGTCGCAACAATCCAATCGCGCTTTGCGAAATGGTCAAAGCGTCGGCGGCGTTGATCCCCAACTCCGGAAATGCGGAGGCGTGCGCTTCCTTGCCGGTGTATTTCACTTCAAACATGGAAGCGGCGATGACCTTCGGAATGACAACGTCGAACGGCGCCGGATGAACCATCATCGAGGCGTGAACGTCTTTGAAGGCGCCCCGCTCCAAAAGAAGAACTTTTCCGCTGGCGTTTCCCACTTCTTCCGCCGGCGTTCCGATAACGCTGATCGTCAATCCTACCGCATCGGCCACTTGCGCGGCAGCGATGCCGGCGCCGATCGACATCGCCGCAATGAGATTGTGTCCGCAGGCGTGCCCGATTCCCGGCAGAGAATCGTACTCCGCGCAAATCGCCACGTGGAGCGGCCCGGAACCCGCGCGCGCTACAAACGCCGTCGGCAAATTCGCCGCCGGCAGTTGCACTTGAAAACCGGCGTGAGTCAAGAAATCCGCCAACCATCGCGAGGCTTTCTCTTCTTCAAATCCCAACTCCGGGTTCGCGTGAATGCGATGGCTGAGATCGATCAAATCATTCCGTGCTTCTTCCAGTCGCTTGCGTGCGCCGGCTTTTGCGTCCATAAGGCTCTCCAGGATCAATGAAATTTACGAAATTGAAAGTTCTGTTGCACGAGGCGCTCTCCGATCAGGGCTTCTTCAAAATGTCGGCCAACGGGCGAGGCATCATATTTTCCCCCTTGAAGGCCGAAATTCTTTACCCAATCGCGAAGAGTTTTCACCCTTGTCGGTGAAAAAATAATCAACCACAATCCGGCTTGATGAAATGTCCGGCCCCGATGGATCGGGGCCGGCCACCTGACACCTGACACCTGGCCCCCGACACCTGATCCTTGGCACCTGCCTTTACGCCAACGGTTTGATGATCTGATCCAGAAGATCCGGCTTCCCCGTTTCGCGCTCCAGGTGCGGATATCGTTCTCCTCCGTGATAAATCACCTGATAGGTTTTGAAGTATTCGTGGTTCTCCAATAACAAATCCACCGGCGCGTTGGAGGTCTTGGAGGCTTTCACTGCGTCGGTGAGAATGGCAGAAGAAAATTTGCGGCCATTCACGGCCACCAATTTCATTCCGGGAGCGGCGCCCGCTTTATCCGCCGGGAGGCCGGGAATAACATCCTGAATGGTCCCGTCCAACTTCACAATCATCCCCAACGAATAACTGAGGTTCATCAGCTTTCCGGTCTCTTCCTGCGCTTTGATTTGTTCATTGGGCGCGTCGGTGTAAACCAACTTCCATCCGCCGCGTTCAATGCCGCCCAAGGGAGCGTGTGGCGCCACATCATAAATGCGCTTCTTCAAGAAAGTGCTCCAGTCGTACGGCGCCACTTCGTTCAATGTGTGGACCACATCCTCAAACGTGTATGTCTTCACGGTGTAGGGATCGGCCTGGCCTCCGTAAAATTTCCGGCAAAAATCGTCGAACGAACGTTGGCCGTGAGTCAACTGGCGAATCAAGGTATCGACGTCGAGCCAACCGAGCATCCCTTCGGTGTAAAAATCGACGCCGCGCCGCCACGATGCCCACTGCTCGGGAGCGCCGTAAAGCAATTGCGCCGCCACGGCGGTGTCTTCCAGCGGACGCCACGTTCTTCCCGGCTCGTTGCTCAAATTCGCCGCTGCGGCCGCCAGAAACTCGCGGGTCTGTTCCGGGGTCCGCAAACCGCTGCGCGCCGTCAACAAAAAGCTTCCGAGATACTCCGTGCCGCCTTCATACACCCAAAGCAAATTTCCTTTCATCGGCTTCTGAAAATCCGGAGTCGCGAGGCCGGCAGGCCGGCGATATTTGCCGTTCCATGAATGCGTGTATTCATGCGGCAGAAGATCGATGGATCTCAACCGGAGCATGGGATCGAGCAAAGTGCGCTCGGGCACGCGATCGTCGCTGGCTTCG
>CAZIDA010000054.1:0-11315 GCA_964537865.1 uncultured Acidobacteriota bacterium | reverse complement strand
ATGTAATTCGTCACCACATAAAGATCCTGATCCGACCAATGATAGCGCGGCATCAAGGCGTTCGGAAAATAGGACTGCGGATTGCGCAGCCACGCGATCAACCAATTCTGATTCACCTTGCTGCCGACCTTGGTGAGTTCGGGACCGATGTTGCCCCCAATGAGCTCCGTCATGCCGGCGCGCGTCACCGCCACGGAATGGCAGGTCGTGCAGAACATCTGCCGGAACCTCAATTCGCCTTGGCTGGAAAGGTTCGGATTTTTCGACAAGCTCGCCACCACGCGCGGATCAAAAGTATACGCCGGAATGGGCGCGCTCTCGCGAGTGCTCAAGTAGGCCGAGAGATCCCGCAATTCTTTTTCATCCAGGCGGAAGTGCGGCATGCGCGGCTCATCTTCGCTCACGTAGCCGTTCACGACGACGTTTCCATCTTTGTCGAGAAGGGTGCGAGGTTCCTTCAGCCATTTGTAAATCCACGCGCGGCTGACCTTGTTCCCGACGTTGGAAAGATCCGGGCCGAGCAGCGTCGGGCGCTCGATTCCTCTCAGATGATGACATCCCACGCAATTCAGCCGCACCAGAAGCTCGCGTCCGCGATTCAGCCGCGGCGTTTCGGGAATGTCGCTTTGATGGCACACGCCGCACGACGCCTGGATGTAATGCGTCGGCAGCAACGGCTGTTCCCACGCCAACGTGGTCTCGTGGGCCTCGCGAACCTCCGTCGCCAGGCCTTGACCACGATGGCAAATCACGCAGCCCCAATCCAACACAGGATGTGGAATGGGCGTGTGCGCGCGAAACGGTTGCGGAACGGACGCATCCTGCAAGCTGGGTTCGTTGATTCCTTGATGGCACGTGGTGCAGCGATCCACCACGTTCAAGGAAGGAATCCAGATTTGATCGATGCCCGGTTGATAATCGGCCAGCAGACGTTTGGTGTCGGGCCGGCTCTCGGCGAAGCTCACATAGCGGCGCTTGTATTGCCGCCATTCATGAAAATAGTCTTTCAATGGCGAGACGGCCAACGCCGCCACGAACGCGACGCTGGTGATGGCAAATATCAGGCGCAATTTCTTTGAAGGTTTTCCCATCTCCTCAGGATTCATGCTATCTCCAAGGCCAGACCCAAGACCAACCGGGACCACGGAAGAAAGTTCCGATGAGCGTTAATGTAACAGCGGCGATGATGAACCACGTCATGACCCACCAAGATAGCGGGCGGGCGCGGAGGTAGACCGATGTCCGCCCAGAGCGCGAAGGCAAAAAATAAGTGGCCACCGCAAACGCCGCCATCAGCGCCGTGGGAACGACCAGCGTCCAGGCGCGGTAAAATCCGAAAAAAATCAGCAGCGCCGCCACGACGCCGATGAAAATTTGAAGACGCCGCGAACGATTCTTCGACCACAGCGGCGCGCCTTCGATGTTGACGTTGAAATAGGGAATGACCACCAGCGCCACGATCACCAGGCTGGGAATCAAAACTCCCGCGACGATCGGCGGGAAGTAGTGCAAGAGTTCTTGCAGCCCCAAAAAATACCACGGCGCCTTGGCGGGATTGGGCGTGAGCAAGGGATTGGCGAGTTGCTCCAGCGGGGCGTCCCAGAACAACGAAATCACCACCAGCACGATGGCCAACCATTGAAAAGCAATAATCTCGCGAAGGATGAGCTGCCCGTACGACATCACCTGGCGTTCTTGGGTCTCTTTCACCTTGGCGGAGGTCTTCTTCGTGATGAAGACAATCCGCTGCGGGCTTTTGGCCGCGTCGGAGCCGATGTCGGCCTCAAATTTTTTCTGGTCGCTCATGTTCCTCCCGAATGGCGATGCCGCCGTCTTTTTGAACGCGCCAGAAGTGAACTCCGATCAAGAGAATGGCGGCCAAAGGCAGAATCACGACGTGCAGAACGTAGAACCGGAGCAGCGCGTTCTCGCTGATCAGATGGCCTCCCAACAACAGGAATCGAATCGGCCGGCCCAGGAAGGGAACGTAAGAAATGATGTTCGTTCCCACCGTGATGGCCCAGAACGCCAGTTGGTCCCAAGGAAGCAAATATCCGGTGTAACTCAAGAAGAGCGTCAACAGCAGCAATCCCACGCCCACCACCCAGTTGAACTGCCGGGGCGGTTTGTAGCCTCCCCGGTAAAATACCTGGAACATGTGCGCGAAGACGAGGATGACCATGGCCTCGGCGCACAGTCGGTGCAGGTTGCGAAGAAACACGCCGTTGGAAACGACGAACCGAAGATCCTTCATGTCGCGATAGGCCTGCGGAACGGCGGGATGGTAGTAAATCATCAACAGAATGCCGGTCACCGTCAGCATGAGAAAAAGAAAGAAGGAGAAGGATCCGAGGTAGTACGTGGCCCGAACGCGCAGGGCCTTTTCCCGCACCTTGACGGGGACGGCATGCAGAAAGAGGTTTCCGAAAACGGCCAGGCTGCGCGTGCGATTCGTGACCGCGGGGCCGCGCCGAAAAATGGATTTCCAAACGCGCGTGCCGCGCAGCCGCTCCAGCCAGGAGGGGATGGGTTTCGACGTCATGAGCTCCTCATACTTTCAGAACCTGGGATTGTTTCACCACTTCAAGTTTGTCGACGAGCAGTTGTCCGTCGGGCATCAGCCGAACGGCGAAGTGCGGCAGCGGACGCGGCGCGGGGCCATGCTCCACCGTGCCGTTGCGTTTGAATTTGCTGCCGTGGCAAGGACACGCAATCATGTTGAGTTCCGGCTTCCATTGGGTGATGCAGCCGAGGTGCGTGCAAATGGCCGTCTCCGCGAAGATTCCTTGCGCCGTCCGGACGATGTAGACCTGCTGGTTCGCCAGGTACGTCACCGAATTCACCGGATAATCGTCGGGCGTTCCGATGTGGAAACGGGTGGGCGGTTCGAACAGCACGTTGGGCGAAAGATATTTTGTGGTGACGACGATCGCGCCGACGCCGGCAATGCCGAAAGCCGCCGCGGTCACCTCGGTGAGAAAATCGCGGCGCGAGACGCCGTCTTTCGACTCCGGCTTTGGTGAAGCGCCGGGAGACGAGTTTTTTTCTTCCGTCATGGATGAAGCACCTCAATTTCCACAAGATCCGGATCGTGTTCGAACACTTCAAACGACTCCATGGTGATGGTGTGCGCGGGACAGCGCTCCGCGCACAGACCGCATCGAATGCACAACGTTTCATCCTTGACCATGACCGAGCCTTCGTTGGACGGCAAATCGTCGGCGCTCAAATGCTGCAGCGAGCCTTCGTAAGATCCCGCGTCCTCCAACAACTTCGCTTTGGTGGCGTCCGAAACATCGAGTTGGCTGAGCGGTACCAGCGACAAGCAATTCTCCGGACAAACGTCCACGCAGCCGCCGCACAGGATGCACTCCGATCCGTTGGCTTCGTTGCCTTCGAAGATGGTGTTGACGAAACATTGCAGGCACCGCGAGGCTTCCTGCCGCGCCTGCTCTTCGGTGTAGCCGCTCTCCACCTCGGTGATGCCGGTGCGTCGCTCCAACGGGATGGTGGGAACCGGAAGGCGCGAGTACTCGTCGTAATGGTCCGGCATCTGATGATGATCGATGACTTTGATCTGAACGTATTTGGGCTTGGGCTTCCACCGGTCGCCTTGCAGGAAGCGATCCATGTTCTCGGCGGCCTTCTTGCCGTCGGCCACCGCGTTGATAATCAATCGCGGGCCGAACGCGATGTCGCCGGCCGCAAAAATTCCGGGCGCCGTGGTCATCAGCGTGTCCGGATTAAACTTCACCGTGCCTTGGCGCGTCGACTCGATGCCATCTTCCGGTTTCAGGAAGGAAAGATCGGAGGCTTGTCCGATTGCCAGAATGGCGGTGTCGCAGGGAATAATCCGCTCGCTGCCTTCTTCAAACTTGGGATTGAAACGATGCTCTGAATCGAAGACCGAGAGACAATGGCGCGTTTCCAGGCCCGTCAGTTTTCCTTGCCGCCCCATGAACATGACCGGACCGAGCGAGGGATGAATGTGCAGGCCTTCCTGCTGCGCTTCCTCGATCTCATCCTCGAACGCCGGCATCTCTTCGCGGGATTCCAGACAGACGAGATGGACTTCCTGGGCACCGAGTCGCAGCGCCGTGCGCGTAACGTCCATCAACTCCTTCATCGAAACTTCGAGCTCGTTTTGGCTGAGCTGCTCCGGAAGAAGCGTGGAGCTGAGCGCTTGCAGCGTTTGCTGTTGTTGTTGCCGAAGGGCCGACCGCGCCACGTCGATGGCGACATTGCCGCCGCCGATGACCACCACTTTCTTTCCGATGGAAAATTGGTAGCCGAGATTGACGTTCAGCAGAAAATCGACGCCCTTGATGACGCCGTCCAAATCGTTGCCGGGGATTTGAAGATCGCGGCTGCGATGCAAACCGATGGCCAACAGAACGGCTTTGTAGCCGCGGGCGCGCAAGTGCGCCAGCGTGAAATCTCTTCCCAGCCGTTGGTTGAGACGAAGCTCCGGACCCAAATCCAGAATTTCGCGCACCTGCGCTTGAACCACGTCGCGCGGAAGACGATATTCCGGAATTCCGAGATGCAGCATGCCGCCCGGAACCGGGGCGCCTTCAAAAATGGTGACGCGATATCCCAGCAGCGCGAGATCGTGCGCGGCCGCAAGTCCCGCCGGCCCGGATCCAATGACGGCGACGCGTTCCTCGTGCATCACCTCCGGTCTTTCTGGAAAAACCTCGACGGGATTGCGTGATTCGGGTCCGTAGCGCTCGGTGACAAATCGCTTCAGCGCGCGGATGGAGATAGGCGAATCCAACAGGCCGCGCCGGCAAGCGGTTTCGCACGGATGCCCGCAAACGCGCCCGCAGATCGAAGCCAAAGGATTCGGACGGCGCGAGTAGCGGTACGCTTGTTCATATTTCCCTTGCGAGATCAAGGCGACGTACCGGCCCGCCTGCGTGTGAACCGGACAGGCCTGCATGCACGGGAAATTTGATTCCAACCACTCCAAGTCCACCATTTTGGTGCGTTCGTTTGACACAGGAAACCTCGTTCAGTGGAAAGGGCGCGCCCAAAAGCCGTTGTTGCGGCGCGCTCCGCTCCAGTCAGTCGTGGCGAGTGGAATCTTTTCCGTCCGCCAGACCTTGATATGCGCGCTATCGATGGACGGTTAAATTGACTTTGGTCACAGCGCCCGCCACGTTCACGGTTTGCGTGACCGGCTTGCCTTCTTCGCTCCAAGTCTTGAGCGTGTAGTGACCCGGCGGAACGTCCTTGATTTCGAAACTGCCGGTCTCATTCGTCACCGCGAAGTAAGGAGTCGCAACGACCACGATGTAACCGGACATTTCCGGATGGACGTTGCACAGCAGCGGCGCCACGCCGAGATTGTCGAAGGTGAAGGACTTCTTAACGCCTTGCGGCCACGTGCCCATGTTGTGCGCCAGCTTGCGGTTGCTGTTGATCGCCGGCCAATACACGTTGTGTCCCACCGGATCGCTGTTCAGAAAATCGACCGTGGTTCCTTTCAGCACGACCATGACATGGGGAACAAACTTCAGATGATGCTGATCCATGATGCGGTGCTGCGTTGGCGCGGGAAACGTTTTGCCCGCAATGGCGTCGATGTAGACGGCAATGTTGGCAGGTGATCTCATTCCCTGCGCGGTTACTTTTCCTTCGATGGTCCCGGCGAAAACGTTGGCGGCCATCAGTGAAAAGCACGCCGCCAGAGCAGCGGCCCAGAAGATGGATTGAAAGCGATGATGCTTAAAAAATTTCATAGTTGATCCTCGATTCATAAGTTAGGTCAAAAAATTTAGAAAGAATAATCGATGCCGGCCATGGCGCCATTGGGTCGGAAAGATTGTCCGAAAGCTCCAAAGGGCTGTTGCCAGCGATGCTCGTACTCAAACACCAGTTTGATGTTGGCCCGGACCAGAAACTGCACGCCGGGGGAGAACCGGTTGCGGGTGTTGTAGAGCGAGACGCCGTTCAGATAATCGGTCGGCGAATTGACGGCGTCGTATCGCATGATGCCGATCAGCCACGGATAGAACCAGTATTCCGCTTGAACGAATCCGCCGCTGAAGGTGACCGGCGCGCCGTGCAGGAGCATCAGCGTCGTCGTGTCCGGTATGAGGTTCTCGTCGTGGCCGTACATTCCCAGTCCGTAGATCTCAAGGTTTTGGTACTTGAAGCGGAAGTCGCCGCCGACGCGATAGAACGGCTCGTGAATTGTCCCAAATTGCGGAATCAAGGTCTGGTCCATGTTGAGCGCGTTGCGCCCGTAGTAGTAGAAAGCTCCCAGCCGGATGGCCGTGTGATCGTGAGGCCCGGTGGCGCCGGCCGCTTGCACTTCCTTGCGCTGGCTGCGGTCGCGGTCGAGATTGAACCGCTGCGAAACGCGGATGTAAACGTCCTTCGTGTTCCTCACCGCGGGAGAATCGTTGTTGCCGTTCAAAAGGGTCACGGACCATTCGAAATTTCCGTCGTTGGGATAGCCTCCAAATTCAATGCCCCGCTGCGGCGCCGCAAAGACAAACGGATTGTTTGTCGATCCGAGAGGCCCGGCCACGCTGGCTTGATCGTAAATGTCGTAATCCGTCGGATTGATGGAGCGCGCCTGCGTGAAGGGCAGATCCAACTCAAACTGCCCGAAGCGCACGTTCAACGCGTCCTTGGGAAGATGGAGAAAACGGCCCAGGTCGTTGTACCTCAAATACCCGTCGCCCAGACCGCCGTTGGCCCCGGAGCCGCCCGCCGAGATGTCATCGTCAATCCAGAACGAAAGATTCTGGCCGAGACTGCCGGCCGCCAGAATCGTGAACGTGTTCGGCGTGAAAAGGTCGGTGCGGGGTAAAAAGCCCAGCGGAGTCGGTTGCTTGCTGTTGTACGACGCGAACCCGGAATAGCGAAAACTGATCGGGATGGTTCCCGGCAGTTCGCCCGGATAAATGGCGTTCGGGAAGGCCAGCTTTTGCGCCGGCGCCCCCAGCAACACGGGAGGCTCCTTCACAAACATTTCATCGTCTTTGGGAAACTTGAAACCGTTCTTCTTGAACGCCTTTCCGAAATCGTTCAGCTCCGGATAGTTGTCATGGCAAGTGGCGCATGATGTGTGATACTTGCGCGCAAATGCCGGGATGGCGTAGGTCTTCATTCCTGGCCGCAACAAAAGCCAGAAACCCAACACGCCCATCCCGATCAGTATGCCCACTGCCCAGCGCGCACCAGTCCTGCAACGTGTGACCATAACCACACCTCCCTCAAAATCATTGAGTCGTAATGAATCAAATTCTTGTTCCGTGATGCCTGCCCAAACCTTGCAGGGCGGCGTTACCCGCTTCTTACGAAGAGAAGATGAGAGACGAACTAAAGATGAAGACGTGGAGGGGCGCGTTCGGAGATCGAGCGCGGATTCTGCGCGGGGCGCAGGCGCGTGTCCCGTGGAAAGATCACGGGAATGCTATGAACCATGGGAGAGAAATAAATAGAATGTGTTGGCGCCGCACTCTCGAAGCTGGACCACAAACACGCCAGGATAACCAGGTTTTCGTGCCCGCTTGACTGCTTTGAGGTCCGTTCGAGGTGGGGGACTGCGGAAGCAGCGACTGAAGCCGATCGTATAGCCAAACTATGAAGAATTTCGGCATCACTCGCTGTTAGAAAGATTGGAAGCAGTAGAATGATTAAGCCAAGATGGATGACAAGCCGACGCCGAGGGCTTCCTTTCATCGAGGCGATACGCGGTTGCCGCCGCTCCTTGCGGCGACCATAGGTCACGAGGCTGCTCATGATCGAACCCGCCGAAATTTCATCGGGGCCGTCATTGTACCACAGCGCTCGTTCAAGCCAGTGAATTTCTGTGTGCTGGAAAGTGTAATCATCTCTCTTCGAAATATTCCATAACTCACTCTACCCAGGCTCACCGGCCCGATTGTGCAGAGTCCCATGAATAGTTTGACGGTACCAGAAACAGCAATCACGATTCCAACGTGAAATTTTTCTTTTGCTCCTGGAAATAGGGAAGCGTGACTTGGGCCTAAGACAAATTGAAATCTCTTTGACTTTCCATGACGATAACCGAGAGGTTGTCGGGATCGTGAGAATCATCAGGTTCAACTCAAAAAAAAAATTCCCGGCTCTTGACATGATTGATTTGCGCTATAATTCGCACGTCTAACAATCAACCGAGAACGCTTGAAACGCCTGAGTTGTAACGTAAGCGTTGCGCTGCAACACAATTCAGGCAGGATGAGATGACAAAGACGCGTGGGCTAATGGCGGTCAATCTCGCGCTGGGGCTGCTGGCCTTGAGCGGTGGAGTTTGGGATATGACCGCCGCTCAAGTCGGGCCGATGGGTGGGAACGTCCTGATTCTTGCCTGCGCATTCCTCTCGGTGAGCCTCGCTCCGAGAGCTTTCTTGCATTGAAAGATTTGAGGTTGAGAATGAATATCAATTTGAAGACCATCAAGAGAATAATGATTGCGTTTTGTCTGCTGGCCGGGATCACGGTGCTCGCCCTCGCCGGTTTGACGTGGGAGAATTCTCGCGATCCGTCGATGAGCCGGAGGATTCCGGATTACGGCGCTGTGCCGTCGTTTTCGCTGACGGAACGCAGCGGTCGAACTGTCACCCTGGGGGATTTGAAGGGCGACGTCTGGATTGGAGACTTCATTTACACGACCTGTCCCGGACCCTGTCCTCTGATGACGAGCCGGATGGAGCAGCTTCAACATGAGCTGCACGGCCAAAGCAAAGTGCGCTTGGTGTCCGTCAGCGTGGACCCGAAGACTGACACTCCAGCGGTTCTGAGCCGATATGCCACTTCATTTGGCGCCGACCCAAATCAATGGCTCTTTCTGACGGGATCACGCGCCGCCATTCGTTCCCTGGCCAGAGACGGCCTTCATCTGACACTGGAGGTCGATCCCAACGCTAAAACTGCTTCGGGGCAGCAACCCATCGTGCACAGCACGCGCTTCGTCTTGGTTGATGGCCGAGGACATCTCCGTGGCTATTATGACAGCACCGACAACGATTCGATGAGGCAGTTGGTGCAGGATGTCAACCGCCTGCTGGGAGAAAAATCGAGTTGATCTCCATTGATGACCTTCCCGCCTTGAACGCCACTCTCAACGGCCTGAGCGCGATTTTGTTGATGAGCGGGTTCGGCTTCATTCTCAATCGCAAAATCCTCTGGCACAAAGTCTGCATGGTGGCGGCATTCATTACGTCGACCGGCTTTCTCATTTCCTATCTGACCTTTCATTACTACCGCGGCGCCATTCACTTTCACGGCGTGGGATGGATTCGGCCGGTCTATTTTTCGATCCTCATCAGCCACACGATTCTCGCGGCGGCCATTGTCCCGCTGGTCTTGATCACGCTTTATCGGGCCCTGCGCTCCGATTTTGCGAAGCATCGACGCATCGCCGTATGGACGCTGCCGTTGTGGTTCTATGTTTCCTTGACGGGTGTCGTGATCTATTGGATGCTGTACCGGATCTATTGACCGTATGCTGGAGGCGCGACTGAAGAGCAGAGATTCTCTCGACTGCGAGACTCTGATCGTGCGAATTTCATCAGGCGCGAGCGGCGATCCCGAGGGGGTTCGTTCGCCGATCCTTCCTTCTTGAAAGGAAAATCCCGATGAAAGGTTCTTCGATTGAGATTTTTGGCTCGCTCATATTGATGGTGGGTTTGCTCCTGGCGTCGTCCCGGACGAAGGGGGCGAACAAGGTCGTTGGATTTCCGGTGGTCGAGACCACCATCGCCAAAACGCAGCAAGCGATTCGCTCCGGGAAAGTCACCTGTCGTCAATTGGTGGAAGCCTATCTGAAGCGCATCGCGGCCTATGACCAGCCGACTCGGTTGAATGCCATCGTCACCATCAATCCGCGCGCGCTGGCGGAGGCCGACACACTGGATCGGGAATTCAAGAGGACCGGAAAACTCCGACCGTTGCAGGGAATCGTGATGATCGTCAAAGATAATTACGACACAGCGGGGCTTCAAACGACCGGCGGTTCGCTCGCCCTCAAGGGTTTCATTCCGACAGAAGACGCGTTCGTGGTGAAGCGAATTCGCGAGGCGGGCGCGATCGTTCTGGCGAAATCGAATATGGCGGAGTGGGCGTTCAGCCCCTATCTGACCGTCAGTTCCATCGCCGGGATCACGAGAAATGCATACGATCTGACACGAGTTCCGGCGGGGTCAAGCGGTGGAACCGCCGCCGCCATTGCTGCGAACTTGGGTGAAGTGGGATTGGGGACCGACACCGGAAATTCTATTCGCGGTCCGTCATCGCACAACGACTTGGTGGGAATTCGACCCACCATGGGATTGGTCAGCCGCGACGGAATTATTCCGCTCTATGTTCGCAACGACGTGGGCGGTCCGATGGCGCGCACGGTTGCCGACGCTGCGAGGGTGTTGGGCGTGATAGCCGGATACGATCCCGCGGATCCCATCACCCAGCTTTCTGAACGGAAAGTCCCGAAAAATTACACGCAGTATCTGGTGAAGGGCGGACTCAAAGGCGCGCGCCTGGGAGTTGTGCGACGTTACATCGACACGCCAACCACCAATCCGGAAATCAAGGCGCTCACCGAGAAAGCGATTCAAGACTTGAAGGCCCAGGGCGCCATCATTGTCGATCCCTTCGTCATTCCGGATTACGACGAACTCATCAAGAACATTTGGTGCGACGAATTCCAGGTCGATCTCAATCACTTTCTGGCGATACACGGGCAGACGGCGCCCTATCACAACCTCGCTGAAATTGTTCAATCGGGTTTGTACCTGCCTGCCGTTGAAAAGAGATTGAAGTCGGCATTGGAGGCGACCGAAGCGCCGGAGAAAAGAAATCCGCCGTGTTTGGATCTTTATCATGATCCGCGCAACATCGCGTTTCGCGACGCGATTCTGAAAGCGATGGATGCTGCCAAGGCGGATGCCATCATTTATCCGACCTGGAGTAATCCGCCGCGGAAGGTCGGAGACATGACCAGCCCCGCCGGCGATAACAGCCAATACCTGTCGCCGCAAACCGGTTTCCCCGCCATCACCGTGCCGATGGGATTCACGCACGGCGATTTGCCCGCGGGCCTCACGTTCGTCGGACGGCTGTTCAGCGAACCGACCCTCATCCAGTTCGCGTACGACTACGAACAAGCTACAAACCACCGCCGGCCACCGGAGAAGTTTCCGGAGATTCGGTAATGACGGAATCCCGTGACGCAGAACCGCCTGGGGCCGCAATCAAATGCCTGCTCTGGTAGCCCCGGCGTCCGACGCGGCGGATTACGCCGGGGCTACCAGAGCAGGCATTTGATTGCGGCCCCAGGC
>CAZIDA010000053.1:0-11407 GCA_964537865.1 uncultured Acidobacteriota bacterium | reverse complement strand
GTCTAAGAATCATATCTGGATTAACCATGAGATTCATCGCATGACTGCCAAAGAGTAAGCTCGCTTGAAAGCCTCGGATCCCGACAATTCGGTCCTTTCCTCCCAGCGCATCGATAACGGGCTGCAGCACTTGCTCACCAGTTGCCGAAGTCGATTGTGCTTGAGCCAAGCCTGGCGCTACCAACGGTGCGACCAGCAACCACATGACAAGGCACACGCGTGACACACTGAAGTGCCGGTAAGAAAGAACTGCGTCATGAAAAAGCCTTGAGGGTTCCTTACGCAAGAAAACTGGGGTCGATTGTCGACTGAGAAGTGTCTTCATAATGAAGCGCTCCTTTCTGAATCATGGAGAGGTTGCTGACACGATGTGAGAGCGTAGTACGCACCTATGCCGGCTCGATTGGTCAATCACCAGTAAGTGCATGATGTCCGCTGGAGCCTTCGGACACGGTGCAAACAAATCCATCCCCCAGTCTGTCTAAATGCCGCGTCTCCCCCTCACCACTCTTGTCATGAACTCACGCGCGTGCATTTCGTTCGTAATCATCAGCACCTGTGGATTCATCATGCACGCCTCGAAAACCACCAGAATGTCCTCTCTGTGTGCGTGGGGTTGCATGGGATCGACGAAGAAGATAACAATGTCGCAGTGCCCCAAAATGATCTCTGTCGCAATTTCAATGTCTCCGCCCTTGGGGCCGGAGTGGTACCGAAAGATCTTCTCTTCGATTTCCTTAGATGTAGCCGCTCCCACGTCTCGACCAGTTGTCCCAGTAGCAAGAATACTCCCGAACTTCTTGAGCTCCGATTCATGGTCGATCGCAAACTCAATCATTCTGGATTTCATCTGATCATGGGCGATCAGAGCAACCGTCATATATTCAAAGGGCTTCTCATGGGGTTGTTGGTATGATTTGTTCGTCCCGTTTTTGCTGGGCTCTCGGTTCGAAGGACCACATATGTACTCCCACTCCCATTTGCTACTTTGCCGGAATGTCAAGGTCGGTGGGCAGGTCTGGGGATTTCGATCTTTGTCACATTCAGCTTCGTAAACCAACCACACTTCGACAGATCGACAATTCATGAGTCTCTTGACATGGGCCTGGTCGCATAATCTCATCAATGCGAGATTCTCCGGTCTCAACCAATGGTATTGATATGGACCCCAGAAAGCCCACACAATGCTGCACAGCCTCTGGGTAACCAAGGATGAAAGGATGGGAACCCCTCCTTCTTCTCTCGAAGGAAGGCGGGTCACTCGACACGGCTTTAAGAGAAATTCAGCCGACTCCCATGAAATCGGTGGTGTATCCACAGTCCCTTGAAACAGTCGGTCGAAAGTGCCTCCTGTAAAGACAAAATGGAAGTTTTCCAATATCTTGCGGCATGAGTTGCACATCCAGTTGAATAAAAGGACAAGGCGTTGATTCACTCCGGGATCATCATGGCTTGCAAGCACACCTATCAGAGCCTTTCTTTCCGCTTTGTCTTTCATCGTGAGCCTCCCACTGCTACTTGGCCGAGCGCTTCAGTCGGGCTTCAAAATGAAGCAGCTCAGCTGTTGGCAATTGATGCGCCTATCAATGCTGATGGGTACCGAAGCTCGGATCCATTCGGCAATGTTCGCTGAGATGCATGATCATGGCAGTGAGCGCCATTTCTTCTCTCATCGTACTCGCCCGCTCATCGAACAACAAGAATTCCTCTGCGTTATGAAAGCCAATTGCCAAGACTTGACCCCTTTATTCCCCCTTATTGTGAATTTTGATTGTGCCACATTCTCCAGAGGTAACTTCGTTCTTTCGAGCATAACCGTCCAGCAGTGCAAGAAATTTGTCGGTGGTTTCTTGGGAGCTAATGTCAATCGTCTGTCCTATCTTTTGCGCTTCAGATGAGGAAGGAAATCTCTTGACCGAATAACAACTTAGTACGTAGGCTCTCTTGTCAGCGCCGATGAACGAATAATTTTCAATCTCCTTGCGCAAATCCCGCGCTGTAATAGTGCTACCATACTCCGAGAGATCATCATTGCTGACGGCAAGGCCGCAGTTACATACCAGTGATGGATCTTGATTGTGATTAAGACATTTGGGACATACCCACACCTTCCGTTGTTTAAGCTCTCCTCTTTTCGTAAGGATTCTTCGGACAGCTTCAATTGCCTCCGTCCTGTATTCGTCTGTCGCGCTCTTGCTGTAGATTGCCTTGAGTTCATCTGTTGCTCTCTCGGCAAATGATGCTCCGAGTTGAGCAATATCTTTCTCATCGAGCGCTCTTTTGGCTTCTTCTTGCTGTGGCTTGCGCTTCCTGTCGCTTGACACTTGATAGAGTATCAGAAGAACCCCTAGAATCCCGAGCCCGACTGCCGCTGCAATTAAGCCCCCCGCGGCATTCGCCATCCGCTCCTCGCCGCGCTTAGCGAATTCATGCCGCGCAACAGTACCCGAAACTGAAAGCCAAAGTCCAAACACAAGAAAGATGATGCCTAAGGGAAGTGGCCATCGCTTCCGCCGGCGCGCCCCCAGCCAGATAATAAGGCAGCCCATACCAAGAAGGATGAGATTAGCAGATTCCGGGCCAAGGCCCATCGTTGCTCTGACAGCCAGACCGATAAGCCCCGTAACGAGAAAGTATGTGCCCACTATAATTACAATAATCTTGATCATTACAATAATCTTGCCCATTTACTCCTTGCTCCTTTCTTGTGGCGTTGAAAGCGCTTCTTCAGGGCTGCAGAAATTGCGCCACTTGATTCCTCCGTCCGACATTTTCTTCACCTGACAGTGAACGGTTTGAGATGCTAGCAGCGATGAACGCTCGACAAGATCATAGAGCCTCCTCATTTGACAAGACCAGCACGCCTCCACTTGTTGTGAATCTCACATGCTGCAGTTTTCAAATTCTTCCCTCAAGGGCTGCGTGTTGTCTCAACTTTGGCCACGGCATTGGCGTCGAGCTCCGCGGGCAACGTCGCGCCCCCCGACATCAGTGGTGGAGTATATGCACTTGGCAGTAGATACGCTGCGATTCTTGTCGCGGTTTCGTCGACGCCTCCAGTTGTGATATCGCAAATCCAGCTTCCGTCCCTCTGTATTGGCGTCAGCGGACTGCTGAAGTAAGGCTTTGTCCACCAACCTGAGACATAAATGTACACAGCAACATTGTATTTCGATGGATCAACGTGCCAGACTTGCCCCCTGAGATCATCGAAACTTCCATAAGGTGGAACATACGAAAACACAATAGCGGGAGTGCCCGGGCCTCCCGGAATGAGTCCACTACTCCAGTTGTCGGCCATCACGACGCCAGCGAAAACAGGCGCCATGCCGGGCTTGAGATTTCCCGACGCATCCCAAATCCCCCAGTGAGCGCCTTGAGGCCCTTCGTATTTTGCCTTCCAGTCTTCATCGAAGGCTTCGAAATAAAAATAGTTCACATTGTTCGCACGCGCCCAAGACACGAAGTTGAGAAAATAGAAGCTAGCGTTTTCCGGTGAGGGAACCGCATCACCGATTTGGTTTCCGGCGCTTGGCCAACCCGTTTCCGACACAATGACGGGTTTGCCCTTGGCCGCCGCGACCACCTGTTGGTGCAACCCATGGATTTCTGCAATGGCGTTCGTAACCTTAACTCCCTCCCAGTAAGGATAGTAATTGACGAGCACGACGTCACAAGCGTCAATTACTGCTGGATGGGAAAGAATCTCTCCGTAAACATCGGCATATCCCACGGGAATGCCAGGAACCGCCTGTTTCACTCGGTTCATGTAGTTGATCAAAGCGGACTCTGATATGTCACCGCGAAGTAAGGCTTCGCTGCCGACAATGAGGAGATCGGCATCGCCCGCTTTGGCCGATGCAATCATGTTCGTCAACTCTCTCTCATTGGCATTCAGATCAGAACTGATCCACGTGCCGAGGGCTGCCTTCAGACCAAGACTATGTGCGATATGGCCGCTCTTTTCCAGTCCGCCCGTACTTCCAAAGGTTCTTATCCAGTGAGTGTAAGGGCTGACGATCTGCATCCTTGCCGTGAGTTGTCGTTCATCCACGGTAGACCCGAGATTCGGGTCTTGTCCTTCGATAAAGGGGCTGAAGTCCAGACCAAAGAGCGTGTATCTAAACTTCTCTCTGTTCTGAGGACTTGCCGATTCGTGGCGCGCCGCTTGATACCCATTTGCAGCCGTGCTCCAGAGGCCATCAGGACCACCGCTCACACTTGATGCGATGAGCAGAAGAATGACACTTGTGCCCAAAGTCGATAATCCACGCTTCACGCGGTCCCACCTCCTTCTTCATGGGTATGTGATTTCATTTTCAAAGGAGACAGAAAGGCACCAGCACTGGTTCCTCGCTGTCGCTGCCAGGACAAACGCCGAGTTTGCCTGTGCCTTTGAATCCTCTCACTGATTATCATCGGTATATCATCGGTTTTGACCGCCAAGAGATGAAAGGCGCCTGAATTTATTCGGTCAGGCTTCAAGTCTGTGCCTACTTCAGACAGTGAGTGATAACGGAGATTGCATTGTCAAAGTATCAGTCAGCGTACAGTCGATCTCAAAAGTAATGCCGGAAATGCTCAACGATGACTGGAGTTGTCAGTTCATCGTTCCAGCTACGCAGGGCCGTGTCTTCCGCTGTATGCGCACGCGACGACGCCCCATGTTGATCGTATCTTGTAACCAATCAAAGCTTCCCCCACAGTCAGAAACTACTTTCGTGAATCGTCGGCGCGATATGCTAAGCTCTGGATAACGCCATTCATTTGGTGTACGGCGTACAATGTGGACTCCTCGAATCACAAGCGGGAGAGGAACTCTTCCACGCCCGGAGCCTCCACAGCGCTCAGCGTTAGCCTTGCAGCGTGATAGTCGAATCGGCCCATATCCAGGGACTGTTTCTCCACTTCACTCGAGAACACAAGCTCCCCGAGCACTTCCAGTCCACCTATGAGCCCAATCACGCCCGGACCGTGAGAGTAATGCCGATTCCGCGGAACAAAGAACAAATGGAAGCCGTCTCGTGAATCCGGGTCGGTCATTGCGACGATGTTAGCTGAGAGTGTGGGGTCGTTATGGTAGACGTCAGTCCATGCTCCGACCCATGCCGCAGCCCGCTCGACAATTGCCCCTCGGTCCCCACGAAAGTACAACGTCGTGATTGGGTAGCGGTCCCGGCGCAACACAACCGGTGCTAGCCGATGAGCCGGTTCGGCAGCGTGTTCCAGAGGAAATGGCTCCCGCCCGAGTGGCCTTTCGAAAAACTGGAAGTGGAAGTGGTCTGGAATCGTCGCTCCTGCTCCATCGCCGTTGTAGAAACCGATGAAACCAGGCAGGCGGCCCGTGATCTCGAGAAAGTCGCATAGGATTGCCTCAATCCTGTGTCGTGAATCCTTGGTCGTATTGCCAATCCAGGATTGCGCTCCGTGTTCCGTCCTTGCGACAGTGACATGCGTCGGCATCAGGGGAAACGGGTTCATCCAAGCAATGTAGCGACAGGAGGGGAGGTCATAGCCAAGCTCGATGCCGCGCTGCTGCCATCGGATGTTTTCGCGGCAGAGGAAGCAGCCCCCATTTACCGACTGGACGGCTGCAGGAGGGGTAGGACGGCCCTTGCCTCCTTGTCGCTGTGCACGACGTGGATTGAACTGAACAATGAAGGCGGCATCCAGGTTCTCCGGGTGCCGCAATCGCCAGCGATTGACAGCGGACAAGTCATCCTGGATGAACCCAATGTCGAGCTGTTGACGGTGAAGGGCATGGAAGACAGATGGAAGACCTTCCGCGCAGTCGATCTCCCGGAGGGCTTTGTTTAGGGCAGTCCAGTCATCTTCATACTTCTTTTTATTGAATCCCTGAGCGTCAAAGGTCATTGGTTTTGCACCTCCTCTCTTGGAAAGCCATGGGCATTGGCTGGCCAGATAACGCAGAAGGTCAGTAGGCATCCGAAGACCGGTTGCCTGCAATGCGCTGTTTCACCTCTCATTTATCGAGCCCTTAGCAAGCATACTCGGCAGCCTGCAGCGGGGAAACCCATCAAGCATTTTTGATCCTATGCATCCCGCGAAATGTCATTTTGCCTTTTGGTGAGCTTGGACTTGTCTCTTTCGAAGCCCTCTTGAACACATGTTTCGCGCCTCCAGGTTGCCGGAATGCAAAACCTGACGCTGGGTCATTGATTATGTCGAACGGCCCTTCCGAGATGGTCAGGTTGTCACTCGTAAATTACGAATATTCCTAGTCCAGCTTTAGCTTCTACCTATCCCAGTGCATTCACACTTCAGATAACCGTTCAGGGCGCTCCAAAGAGGATCGACTTGCTAGTCGGTCAATTTCTCTCCTTCGCGCCTTCAATCTCACGGCAATGACAGCAATCAACGCGACAGCAACAATGCTCGGAAGCAACTCAAAACCAACCAACGCGACTCCGGAGAACCCAAAATGCCTTGCCAGAGGTCGTATGTGCCCGAATTCCAATGAGCTAGAAAGTTCTGGAATCGTCAGAAAATTTCCAGCCAACAACAAAATAGCGGTCTGCGCCAGAAGGAGAGAGGGGATCCAGTGGAGCCGCTTGTCAGCCGCAATCCACAACAACATGAACAGCGTCCCAAAGAATGTGGTCGCAACGATTGCTCCAACAGAGAGCCAGGGGATCGCGTATCGAGAAGGACGAGCTACGAAGACACGGGGATGGCCAGTCCACATTGTCCAGACGACACCTTGCACCTGAACACCCAGAATCTGTGCTGCCGCACAGTGTCCACCTTCATGCACCACTGGAAAAACGATGCTGTAGAAGAGCACCGTGTACCCAAGCAGAACTGCAATGAGCGATTTGTTTGACTTTGGATATGATCGCATAACGAAGCTCACTTGCGCGACGGAGTCGCGATGAGACTTAGGAGAATCTCATCGGATTTAGCCTGTCAGCTTCCCCCAAGCTCATTGGTGGTTTAACTCTTTTGGATCCTCCGTGGAAGCACGATTGGGCGAACAACAGCACATGGAAGCTCACAGCTATCGCCAGTCCGTCCCTCGAGCGCTGTCAGAATGGCATCATCTCGCGCCCTCTCTTCACCTCTGCTGAAGGATGGCCTTCACCTCCCACATTAAAGAACACCGTGAAATGATGGCCGGGTAAAAGGTATTGTTCAGCTATTTACTTTCGTTCCCGCGAAGGTATTTTCAAATCTTTCGCTTTAACTCCCTCTTCGGGAGACGGTATCGTCGCTCCAACTTTCTGGACCTGGCGCACCCTGCCTTCTGATTCAAATTGAATCCCCACTTTGACAAATCGCCCCTTGCCGTTTATCGAATGGGCAAGGGGAGAATAGCCAAATTCACCACTCTCGTCGAAATCCATGTTAATAGGAACTGCACTGTCCTCTTTAGCAATGAGGAGACCTTCTTGCACACCCTTTGCCGCACGTTTCCATCACCGGGACCCACCTCGCAGGAATCCTCGCGCACATTTTTATCTCGGAGTGAAACATCCGTGGCCTGGAGAACTCAATGATCCTCAGAGCTTTCATGTTGAAACCGAAAAACCACGCATGCCCGATGCTGACCTCTGCCTCCAAGCCCAAGCGAAGCCAAGTTCTGCAAATCTTCCGTCAAGCTCTGAACTAGTAGCGGGTCATGAGTGCTCTGAAAGCGCCTGTAAAGATCTTCCCAGTCCTTCGCCCTGTTGTTTGAAAAAGCAACAAGTATCGTTTCAGTACCCGCGGTCTCGTCCAAGTAAAACCAGGTGTGTTCTGTGGGAAGAGAATAGTCACGTCCGGCCAACAGTGGATTGCTCAGGGTCCCGTATGATGTGCTAGGAAACAACTGTACCAGGCCACCCCGAGAATCGACTTGGAAGACATAAAGCCACCCGTCTTGATTTGGGCGAACCCGCAGACTGTAATCGTACTTCGAGGAAAGGATCGGAACTGTCCCAAAGGGGATTGCCAACTCCTGGACTTCAGCTCCATGCAACCCGTAACGAAAGGTCACGAATACAGGTTCGGTAGGACGCGCCGTTGCTGGTCCTCGTAACAAGGATGGTGGGAGGGGTGCAGCGGGGTAAGGGTACCGGCGAGAGCCAAGAGCTTCCCCTCCTGGCCCTCGCAACGTGGTGATGCTCTCACCGCGTGGGGGGATCGGGGCGGTGGCGCCAGGCTTCTGACCCTTGGTCTGGGTCGGAGGGACACTGGTCTCTGCGGGCGGCACCATCGGTCCTATTTGGATGCTCGGCGGCAAGGTTCCAGTCTGCTGTCTGAACTGAACGGTCACTAACAGAGCCAGGCATGCAACCGCAGTCGCTGCAATGGCGTAGCGAGGTCTCACCCAGCCCAGCGTGAAAGCCGGTATCATCTCCCGTGCCTTCGACTTCAAGCGCCTCGGAGTCCGGGGAAACGCGTCTCGAGGGCTTTCGAGCCAGTACCGCAAGTATGCTGTCCACTCTGCGCATGCCTCGCACTGCTCAATATGCTGAGCGACTCTGGATGGTACCGCACACTGGGCGAGATCGCGCCCCTCGACGTATGCGACCAGATCGATGGAGTTCGGGCAATCCTCCCTGGACGAGGGTGGCGTATGATTGAAATACTCGGCAAGAACCCCCTTGATCTGGCTCAATGCATCCATGCGACTCTTGCAGTGGGGGCACACCTTCAAATGTCTCTTTGCAGCAAGACGATGGTATTCACCTTGGATTCCATCGAGCTTCGCCTGAAGTTCCGTAGGAGCAGGGCAACTCATTTCGGAGTACGTCCTCCGTTCATCATTTGATTTGACGGACACTCGCATTGAATTTACGAACTCTCTCGCTTCATGCGGTCTTCCAGAAACCCTGCGAGAAGCCAACCCTGAAAGTGGGATGCTTCGGAATGCATCCTACTCCTCAGGTCCGGCTATTTCACCAAGGTACGCTTTCAACGCTTTCTTCAGAACGACGGCATTGTTATCTTGGCTGTGCGGTCGCAGTTTCGTCAGTGCTGCTGCAAGATGGCTCAATGCTATGTCACACAGGTAGTATGCAGTGCGTTCTTCCAGCCTCAGAGCCACTGCTACCTGAGCGGCCGTTAGCCTCTTTCCGAGCATCATACGAAGGATCAAACGTTCATTTGTTGGAAGCTGCCCAAGGGTCAGCCGCACGATGGTCCTGATTTCTTGAATGACCGCCATTCTTTCCGGCCCAGGTGAAGAATCCGGCACCTCGGTTTCCATCTCTTCCTCTTCTGCGCCCTCATCCTTCACAGGGGACAATGGCACCTCATGAAGCTGCTTATAACCAAGTGTTCGCCAATAGGAGTCCCAATCCTTGGAACGCAGAGTAGCTTCGATGCGCCTTCGGATGTCCGGCAACTCAACAACCGTCTCCCGTTCAAGATCAAGCTCCATGGCGATTCTCTCATCGTCCCACCCTCTGCACATAGCGACAAACACCTCTTGGTCTTCCTGGGGGAAGGCCTGAACCGCCTTGGGCAAGCGGATACGGCCGATCATTCCCCTGACAAAATCGGCATGAAGTGCTCGGTGGTCATATCGGTGTGAACCGCTGGACTTGGACCCCGGCCCCGATGACTCCAGAACGGCAAACAGAAAAGAGGACAGAGAGCACTCGCCTCTGAAGGCCGGCAGAATTTTTCGCCTGAGTGTGGAGAGTATAAATGTGAACCCATCGCTGATTTCGTCACAGTCGGAACCAGAGACACGGTCGACTAGGCGAGCCATCCCAGTGCGTTTTACGGGACACGGCCGCTTGAAACAGTGCGACCGGCACCAAACGTAGGAGGTCCAAAGAATCCTGTCGACGTACATGTCAAGAAACCAATCCCATGCGCCGCGGTCCTCACGCAGAATCGCTTGCACCTTCTTGTAGTCTTCTGCATGTGTGTGCGCTCTGTCCGTCTGCCCATCGCGATGCATATTGTCGCCCCCAGCGCGGGCAAGCGAGTCCTCCAACGTCGCGCTCGTCGTAAAAGAATATAGGATTCGACTCCGGGAATCAAGGATCGAGTCAGACAAACTTCCCAGATCCCGAATTCATTGACGCGGAAACGACTGATATCTCTTTTCCTCTGGCCTGGCAGCCACTGAAATTGCCCGTGGTGCGTCCGTCTAATTGTTGTTCGGAGCGTAAAATGAAAATGTCAGTCAGGCATGCAGGCTCAAGGGGAAACGCTCTTCATCATACGTGTGGCGCAGGTCCAAAGGAACGACTCTCGAAGATCGGAGTCAGGGAGCGTGAATATTGAAAGCATGAGCAGGGATGGGTCTGGAGGACTTTAGCAAACGCTGCTGGCTTCGTATTATCAGACTTGTAAGGATAATTCGCCGTGGGCTGGGTTCGAAGAAGAGGTCAATGAGATGACAACAATTTTCATCGTCGGTCTGGGTATTAGCGTGATGCCCATTTTGCGGCTTTGGTCGAGGTGCGAGCCCTGCCACGATGGCAGAATCCTGAGACTTCTTTCGTGGATTAACTGGGCTGCAGGGATAATCCTCGGTCTTTGGATATTGCGGGACATGGGCACTAAGCTAGAGCTGTTGTCACCATCTCTGCCGATCGCCCACAAAGTTCCAAATCCTGCAGGCATCGCCTTAGGAGCTTGGTTCTTCTGCGAAGCATTCATTGGCGTTATCATCCTGCGCACAATTGCCGACATGGCTGATGAGTTTCTGAAGATCCGGGACGTACAGGACAAGAGCACGGGCTGGAGCAGTACGAAACCCTAGATTGCTCCGAACATGGCCTGAAGAATGCGAAGTGTGGAGAGGAGCTGTGCAACCGGGAACAGAATAGGTCTTCAGGTTTTGCACAAGGGGGGTGCTGAGTCATGCCATCAGGGCTAAGGAGTGAAGATAGATTCTGCAACTACGAACGCTTAGAAATAAAGGGCAAACGAATTTGGGTACCCTTTCCCGCAAGGTTGCCCGATGTCGGATTTGTTGAGCGGGAAGACATCGTTGAGAGGGCGCTTGCAGCTTGGATGAAGCTTGACGGTCTGCCTCCGTTGAACTTTCGTTTATATGGCCCTCCTGGCGTGGGTAAGAATGCTGTTGTTTACATGTTGGCGCAAATTCTCAAGAAAGACCTGTACATAATTAACGGCCATGATGAGCTTGGTCCTGAGGATGTCGCTTGTTCAGCGACAATGACCTCCAGCAACACCATCGAGTATGTAGCATCACCCATCTTTGCCGCCGTCCTCAGGGGAGGGATATGTTTTTTCGATGAGATTGGCAAGGCGCCAGCTTCTGCCCTTGATCCACTGGCATCCCTCTTGGACGACCGGAGAACCTTGAGTTCCGTTCTGGCAGGCATTCATCTGAGGGCGCATGATGATTTCCTTTTCTGTGCCGCCTTGAATGAAGAAGAGGAAGGAATCGGATTTCCAGGGTTCGTAGACGAACGTACCC
>CAZIDA010000052.1:0-11443 GCA_964537865.1 uncultured Acidobacteriota bacterium | reverse complement strand
CCGAAGGGGACGCGTCTTCTAGCCCAGGGTTGTCCGCCCGCTCTTGGGCGGACTACCCTGGGTATGGCCGAAGGATAAGATCACCAAGCCCCGTCAGGGGCGACAGAAACCTATTTTTGGGCCAGGCAAGAGCGCCTGTCCCATCCTCGAAAGATGGAAGTCTTCGCCGAGCGAGTGAGGTGGAGGAATGACGGACGCTATGCGCAGGGAGTCGGGCAGCTCCCGGAGTCATTTCGCTGCCGCTCGCTTCAAACGGCGGACGGCGTGGGCGCCGGCTGATGACAACCGGGGGTATCCCCCTTCAGAACCTTCGGCGGCAATCCATCAACGGCGCCCACACGCGCGGCTTCAATGAAATCGCCTTGGAAACCGTTGATCGATGATCAGGCCCAAAAAGAAGCGCGCGCTTTGGTGAATCGGGCCAATCACAAAATCTGTTATCGGAGGTAAGCCATGAGAGAGTCTTCAAACTGTGCCGCCGCGGCATTGAAACGCGCGGTGTTCTTTGCCTGGGTCGTGGTGCTTTTGTTTCCGATGGGTACGCTCCTCGCGCAAGATCTCAAGGTCGATATCAACGCGTTGACGCAGGAAACCCAAAGGATGGCGCGCAAATCCGACGAACTTTCGCTGGCGTGGTGGATTCCCGAAGAATTTTGGCGCGCCAGCTTTTCCGAGAGCCCCGAAATAACGGCGGCGCAGGCGGAAGAGTTTCTGAAAGTTCTCCGGCCTTATTTTGTGTTGGTGATCGTGGACGGGACCATCGGAACGATGGGCGGCGTGACCTACAAGTCCGAAGCCTCGGTTCGAGAGAACACTCAGCTCGTCGATTCCGCGGGCGCCCGCTATCGGCCGTTGGGCGAGGATCAAATCGGTCCCGACACGAGGAATCTGCTGCAGATGCTGAAACCGGTGCTCAGCAATATGCTCGGCCCGCTCGGCCAAAACATGCACTTCTTACTCTTCAACGCCAAAAATAATAAAGGGACGATGATTGCGGAAGCGCGAAAAGAAGGCAGCTTCACGGTTCGATCCGGGTCCAACGAATACAAATGGCGGCTGCCGCTGGGTTCATTGATTCCTCAGAAAACGTGCCCGGTCGATGGCGAGAAGATGAACGGCGCGTGGATCTATTGTCCTTGGCATGGGGTGAAACTCGTCAGCCAATCCGGCGCCGGTGGCGAGGCGAAGAGTCACACGGATTGAACCGGATTGGTCTTAATTCACTCGGAAGGATACGACACTTCAGTCTTCGCAGTCCCATGAGGCTTGAGGAGGCCCAATGAACACACCTTCGGTGCTGGAGTTGGAAGAACGATACGCTGCGATGAGGCCGGATGAATTCGATGCCGTGAATCGATCGGAACTCACCAAGGAAGCTCAGTTGGCTTATGATGAGGAATATCGGCGCCGCCACAAAACGGAGTGGATCGAGAAAGAAGAGAAGCGCCAACAGCAAGTAGCCGCGGCGCAAGCCACCGGGCCCGTCGGAGTCGGCGGATGGTTGCTGTTCCTGTGTGTCAGCTTGACGATTCTCAGCCCGGTGGCGACCGTGATTTCGCTCATCTACAGCTTCTCGCAGGCGGGTCCATTTTTCGACGACTATCCGGGACTGATGCGGGTTTGCATTGCGGACGTTTTTCTGAGCGGCGCGCTCATGATCTTCAGCGTGTACGCGGGCGTGGCTTTGTGGCGCAGAAAAGCGAATGCCGTCCGGATCGCCAAGGCTTTTCTCTTCGCGGTTCTGGGCTACGCGGTGATCGCAGCCGCCTTGCCTTTTGCGGCGGGCCTTCCGTCTTCCGCCAACGACACGCTCATCGGCGAAGCCGCGAAGGGATTGATCCGCGCGGTCATCGCGTTTGCGATTTGGTACTCCTATCTGAACAATTCCAAGCGCGTGAGGGCGACTTTCCCGCCCGAGATGTAAGGAATTGAGCGCGAATATTGACGAAGTCGTTCGTGCGCCGAGACGTCGGCGCACTCAAAAGTACGTGAATTCGCAGGGCGGCCCGCGGTCCGCCGCGGCGGATTCTTTAGAGCATCCCGGGTCGGTGGACATTCAAAGCTCGAGCGTCTTGCACGAGGTAGCCGGGATGCTTCCGCCGCAGGCGGAGAGCATCCCGGACGGCGCATTAATCCGGACTGCAGCATAGTCCGGGATTCGCTGAAGATCAGGCGAATCCCGGCTACCAAAACATCAACGGAGGAGGCTGATATGAAAAAGGGAATGTGGGGTTGGTTATTCTGTGTGTTGGCGCTCTTGGTGTGTACGCACTTGGTGGCGGAGCAGGTGGTCTTCAACAAAGTGAAGGTCCGGTTCAACCGCAGCGCCAAAGATCCGCGCTTGATCGACAAGGATGTCGATCTGGTATTCGACGATACCGCGCAAAAGCTGATCGTCCGATCGACCGAGAAGCCGCTGGACATAAGTTATGGCGACGTCGAACGAGTGGTTTTCGACGTCAGTTCGCACATGCGCGGCGGCGCCATGAGCCAGATGGTCGGCGGATTGGTTGGGGCCGCCATGGCCGCCAAGCATGTGAACGATTACTGGTGCTATCTGGAATACAAAGACAAGGAAGGCCGGACACGGAAGTACATGTTGGAGATTGACAAGGAATCGTCAGCTCAGGTGATCGAGAAAATGAAAGGATTGATGGGCGAGAAAGTCACCGTCGCCGAATTCCCGGAGAAGGAAGAGAAGATCGAGAAGAACACACTCAAGGATCTTCAGTCCAAGCACGATCTGAAAATTGAAAAAGCAAATCGTCCCTTGCCGGAGTTGAAGCCGGACAAGGCGTTGGTGGTGGTGGTGTGTCCGGCCTTGGCGGCGCGTTATGCCGGGAAGGGGAATCAGTACAAGCTCCATGCCAACGACCGCGTGGTCGCCGTCAACAAAATGGGCACCTACAATTTCTTCTATTTGGATCCCGGCGAATACCTGCTGGTGTCGCAAACGGAAAACGCCAGCGGCTTCAAGATCAATCTGGAGACGGGCAAGGATTATTACTTCCTGCAAAACACCTTCATGGGGATGTGGAAAGCGCACACGACCTTGACGCGACAGACCAAGGAGCTGGTGCTGTACGAGATGAGCGGTACCTATTACGCCAACTGGAAACGAAAAAGTTAAAGAAGCGAGAAAGCTCCGGTCATGAGGGGAAGGAGAAAGAAGCCATGAGGAAATTAATTTTTCAAATCTGTGTTGCACTGATGGGAATCATCGCGGCGGGTTCGCTTCAAACCTTGGCCGCCGCGGAAGTGGGTGTTCAGGCGTCCGGCTATCAGTCCGCCTCGACGCCCTCCATCTTCGGCGAGTGGAAGGAGTACTGGGGTATCCCCGGACAAACGGATGTGACCTACCACGACGAATATCGCATCTCGCGAACCGCCGCGGGGGGCGTGAAAGTCGAAATCCTCAGCCGCGCCCAGCTCGTCGAGAATGAACAATTCAGTCAGGGCGCGCTGACCTTCGTCCATCACACGGATAGCTTTTCGGTGAAGTATGCCTTGCGGCTTCAACCGGACGGGCAATGGTTGTCCGGGACAGCCACCACTCCTGTGAAAACCTATCCAGTGAAATGGGAGCGGATCAAACGGGAGGCCGTTGTCACGCCGGCGCCGCGCCCCGCGCCAAGTTCGGCTCCATCGGTGCTCGGCGAGTGGAAGGAACATTGGGGCATTCCCGGCAAAACCGATGTCACCTACAACGACGAGTATCGAGTCTTTCGAGGCGCCGACGGCAAGATCGTGGTGGAAGGGAAGGACGGCAGCGCCCGCATCACGGACGTCCATGTCGACGGGATGACCCTCAGCTTCACGCCGCACACCGCGTTCGCGGTCCGATATTCCTTGACCCTGAATCCCAACGGGCAATGGATGAGCGGATCGGCCACCACTCCGGCGAAAGTGGTTCCTATCATCTGGGAGAGAACGAAGGAAGAAGTGGAACCACCGGTCGCTCCCTTTTCCGGCGACTCTTCGTTGTCTCTCTTCCTCGGCGATTGGAGCGAGCATTGGGGCATCCCCGGACAAACCGATGTCACTTACCACGATCAATACCGAATTTCTCAACGCGAGGGCAGGCTTCTCAAGGTGCAAATCCTGAACCGCAATCAGGTGATCGAAAACGAGCGTCTGGAAAACGGTCAGCTTACTTTCACGCAACACACCGACGCGTTTCTGGTCCGTTACTCCTTGACGCCGCAGGCGGACGGCCGGTGGTTGGTGGGCACAGCCACCACTCCGAATAAGGTCGAGCAAGTGAAATGGGAGCGAGTGAGATAGATCCAGGAGCGCGGCCTCGCGCGCGCTGGGATGAGATGAAGCAAAGGACGATACAGGCACTGCGGTGTCAAAGGGAGGCGCGTATGAAAGAACGAAACGTAATTCTGTTGGGAATCGTGATGCTCGTCGCTTTGACCGTCCAGGCGGCGGCGCAAGAGGTGAAGTTCAGCCACCAGGTTTCAGTGAAGCGAGTCGTGCCGCACAGCGTGGCGTTTTCGCCGGATGGTCAATATCTGGCCATCGCCGGAACCACCGGCGATTTCAATTTCGATCAAGGCGCTGGGTCATCGTTCAACATGCAGCTTCAGAATCCGATGGAAGTGATCCTGCTCGTGGAGGCGAAGAGCTCCAAGGTGAAGCGTCAATTCGTTCGTGAAGCCGGGAAGGATCTTCCCGGATTTCTCGGCGTGCGCCGCAATCCCATGACTTTTTCCGCGGACGGACAAACGCTTTTCACGTTCACCAACTCCTCCGTTCGAGCGTGGAGCGTGGAGAAGGGAAAGCCTGTTGGATTGTGGGGGCCGGGTTTTTACTGGGCCGTTTTCTCGCCGAGCGGCTTGCACGCCTTGGCGAAGCGGAGCGACGACAAGGTGGAACTCCTGGATCTCCAAGCCGGTCGAAGCGTGGGCGTGTTTGAATCCAAGGATGAGGGAGAACTCTTGCTGATAGATGCCGAGCATCCTTACGTCGCCATGTTGAAAGAAGGAAACATTGCGCTGAAGAATCTGAAGAACGGCGAAGTGACGATGATGGGCGCATGCGCCGGGAAGAAATTGACCGGCGCGGTGTTCTCTCGCGACGCGCGACGGCTGGCGGTCACCAGCGACAGCGGCGCTTTCAGCGTGTGGGACCTCGAGTCGAAGAACAAATTGGCCGAGCAAGCGGGCAGCGGCAAGTCGGCTTCCGTTCCCACATTCTCGCCCGACGGATCGATGGTTTTGTACGAAGCCGGGGGTCAAGTGCACGTGTGGGGTCCCGCTGGACCGAGTGGCTTCTTTGAGCCGAAGCACGTCTTCGCTTTGCGCGATGTCGCTTTCGCCGCCGACTCGCGCCGTCTCGCCACCGTCGGGAGTATGGTCGATCCTTTCATCAAAGTGTGGGACGTGCTGCCTCAGAAACAAGATGAGAAACAGCGTTAGTGGAGTCTACTTTCTGGGCCGTGGCGACAGAGGAGGTTCCTCATGAAAGAGATCAAAGATCTCACCGCCGAAGATTTTCCGGGAATCGACGTCGAAAAATTCGAAATCTGGAAACAAGCGCAGTTGGCGATCGGGCGCGCCATCCTGATGAGTAACTTGTTCATCTGGCCGGCCCTCATCCTGGAACTGGCGATTCGCGGCCTGTTCGGCGCCAGCATCTTTCTTCTCTCGTTTGCCGGCTGGATCATCTACATGTTCACGCACGTCCGGCGGCTTGGGAAGAAAGCGCGCGCTTTGGCAAAGGAATCGGGAATTGAAGGCGATGTCTTACACCGCGCTTTGAAGGGAGAGAAACCGAACGTCGGCCAGGCGACAATGACACATCGATAAGGAGGAACCATGAAACGCAAGATGGTATTCGCGGTAGCCCTGTGGCTCGGCTTCAGTATGGCGTTTGGCTTTGGCGCCGCACAATCCGAGAAGACTGCTCCTACTCAACAAGCGGTTCAAGCCAAGAGCGTCCAGCGTTCTTCCACGCTGGACATCGCCAAGCTGAGCCCGCAGCTTCGAACGCTCGTTGAAAAACTTCGCGGAACTGTATTGGCCGAACAATTGGAAGGCGCCTTTGGGTTGGGGTTATTGGGCGAAAGCGCGGGCCCGGCTACTCCATTTCTTCTGGAGACTCTGCGGAGCGGAGGCGGCGGCTTCGTGGAAGTAGACGCCGCGTTGATGAAGTACTTTGAAGCCGACACCATCGTCCTGACCTCCGGGAAAAAGATTTACATGATTGGCCCGGTCGAAAATGTTGTGGGGGCAAGTCTGGTCAAGATCGGCAAACCGGCGATTCGTCCACTCAGCCTTGCTCTCGAAGGCGCCGATCCTAAGGAGTCGTTCTTCGGCAGCGTCACGAATGCTCTGGCAAAAATTCCCGATCCCGCGACCACCACAATTCTCTTGAATCTGTTGAAGAGCTCCGACCGAGACGTCCGATCTCACGTCGCAAATTCGCTCCGATCGAACTCCGATCCTGCCACCATCGAGGCTTTGATCGCCGCCGTGGAAGACAGCGATGAAGCGGTGAGAAAAGCGGCCGTCAGCTCGCCGGAGAAACGCACCGGGCAAAAACTGGGTGAGGACGCCGCCCAGTGGCGCGCCTGGCGAGAAAAGAATCAATGACGAAGATTTAACCAGCCACGGCAAGTTCGAGAACAGGACGAATCTTGCATTCACGGAACGCGCATCGCGCGATCCACAGGTGTCCAAAGGAGGAAACCATGAGGCATTCAAAACATCAAATCCTGCTTTTAATCTTCTGCGTCTTCTTGGTTGCATGGCTCGTCGCCTTTGCCCAAGCGCTGCCCAGAGAGACCTCACTCCGTGCTGTTTCAAGAGCGACGACCGGCGAAGACCTGGATTTGGCCGGGGAATGGGAAGGCGGCGCGGAATGGAAGGGGATCAAGTTCACCATCACGTTTTCCGTACCGCAGGATGTTCGCGAGGTCAGGGACCTCAGGGTGTCCTGTGAGTGCATTCAAGGTACTGGTGGAATCTCGTCCGAGCCGACAAAACCGGCGTCGATCTCAGAGGACAACACTTTTGAATTCACCGCGGGCCAGGGAAGTCAAGGGACCGGTTCGTTTCTTTCCAGTGAGTCAGCCAAGGGAACCTACAAAGCGCCCTTTTCACTGAAGTGCGGCGAGGAGTTTTTGGAGGCTTCCGGAGAATGGACGGCACAAAAGAAGGAAGAATGAAGGGATGAATTTTATTTTTCGATTGATGCCTTAAAGTCGAAAGTGCGCTTGAGTGTCTCAAAAAGTATTGTCTCGCAGGAGGCGAGTCATGCCAGAAGCGGTGATTGAAAGTCAGTTCGTGGAGATTGAAGCCGATTCTTTGAAGGACGCACGGCGGCAAGCTCGGGCGCAGATTCCTCAAGGACTGGCCATGATCTCCGAGAAAATTCTTTCCGATGGAAGAACCCTGGCGAAGGAGGGCGTGGCGCAAACAGAAGAGGCTGCCTTCAAGCTGGCGCGACAAGGAGTTCCTCCCGGCGCCAAGATTGTTGAAGAGCAGGTGGCCAAGGAAGGCGGGCACAAGACCTTCACGGTCCAAGGGTTCACCGACGAGGAGGCGATGGACTGCGCGAAGCGCGCGATCTCTCCCACCGCGCGTCTTGAAAACATCGGAATGAAAAATCCCGGGAAGAAAGGCTTTTGGGGAATCGGCAAGACGCCGCATCAATATGAAGCGCGATTCTTTCAGCCGGCGGTGGTCAAAGTCGTCTACAAATTCCCGGTCAAGATTCGAGTGGAGTACGGCGACCCGTGGGATCGCATCTATCGCGACGGCGAAATGGTGGATTGCGCGGGATGCGCCAAGTCGGTTCGCGTGCAATTCTATGGCAGCGCCAAGATTTCCGTCGTGGATCCGCGCGCCATCCAGTCGATCGCCTTGCGATGCCAGCAGTGCGGAAAGGTGGTGTGCTATCGCTGCTCGACCGGACCTTCCGGTGAGGGCATTCCCGTCTGTCCCTTCTGCAAATCGCAAGGCGGGCCGTACTTTTTCACGCGGTGAAGCGGAGTGAAGGAGAGGAAATATTCAACCGGGTAGCCGGGATGCTCTCAACCTGCGGCGGAGAGCATCCCGGACGTGCCATGCATCGAGAGCATAGCTGAGTCCGGGATTCGCCAAAAAGCAGGCGAACCCCGGCTACCCAAACCTATTTTCGAGGCAGGCCAAAACAGGATTTACGCACGGAACTCTACAAAGGATGATGTCTTCAACAAAGAAAGGAGGCTTATGAGCGCACAAAATTTGTTTGCAAAACTTTCTGGAACGCCCGCTCAAGTCCTGGTCATCTTGGGACTGGGGCTGACGTTGTTTGTGCCGGCGTGGCGGCACTATCGCGAGGTCGGCGTCTCGAAAGTCCAAGCCCGCTTCGACCAAACGCTGCAAATGGTCAAGCTGGACGTGGAAGATTTCAAAAAAGGACAGTTTGCGGAACTCAAGACGCTGGATGCCAACACCGCCTTGTCTCCACAAGCGCGTCAAGAGAAGGTTGATCAAATGCGAAAGGCCGCCAGCGCGAAGATGGAAGAGTTGCAGAAGACTTACGATGACATGCCGTTGAAGCGCGAGTGGCTGGCGGCGGAATCGAAGGCGATCGATACGCGGTGGCCGGATCTAGCGGGATGGATCGGGCGCGTGATGTTGCTGCTGGGTCTTCTCGCCATGACCGTTCAGAGCGATGGCTTGCGGCAGAAGGCGCTTCTCATCGTCCTCTTGGTGGCATTGCTGGGGTCGGTCGCCAGCATGAGCCCGGACATGAGTCTCGCTTCGTTGGAACGGATATCCGGTCAAACTCCGAGCGCCAGCGCGCCGGCCGCGGTCATGCCGTCGATCTCGCAGGACGTTTTTCAGGAGACGGCGAAGCTTCTTGAAAACCTTCCGGCGCCTCCGCCGCCCGCGCCGTCGACGGTTCAGCCCCGGGAGTTGGGAGTTCCCGGTGGCGTCCCCGGTGGAGTGGTGGGAGGCATTGTTGGAGGCGTGCCATCTCCTCCACCGCCTCCAACTCCGCCGTCGCGAGAAGCTTCAAAAACGCCGACGCGCCTCCGCATGAGCGAGAGCTCGTTGCAACCGGCGCTCATCAACCGCGTGAATCCGGTGTATCCACCGATTGCCAAGGCGGCGCGTATTCAAGGAAGCGTGGTTCTGGAGGTTTATGTCTCAAAGCTTGGGTCGGTTGAAAACGTCTCGGTGGTGAGTGGACATCCACTGCTGATTCAGGCGGCCATCGATGCCGTCAGGCAGTGGCAGTACATGCCCGTCCTTTTCAATGGCCAGCCGGTGGATGTGGTCACCACCGTCACCGTGAATTTCAAATTGACTGAAGACTAATGTGACGCGGGCGTCCCTCGGCGGTTGAAGTCAGAGTGCCGGGCTCGCACGCAACGATTTTTTTCATGGAAGCACTCACAACAACCCTGTTCGAAATCATCTTCGCAGTACACAAAGGAGGAGGCTCATGAGTACCAAAGATTTGTTCGCAAAGTTGGAAGGAACGCCGGCTCAGATTTTGATCGTGTTGGGATTGGCGCTCGCTTTGTTCGCGCCGGTCTGGGTGCGTCTCGATAACGCGCATGTCGCCAAAGCGAAAGCGCGGCTCGATCAGGCCGGACAGATCGTCGAGATTGAAATGGATCAGCTCAGGAAAACTCAGGACGCCGAACGAAAGCAAATGAATGAGAACCCCGCAGTGACCGCGGAAGAACGCATGAAGAAGGAAGACGACTTCCGAAAAGCCACCGAGGCGAAGCAGACGGAGTTGGAAAAAGCCAATGACACCAACCAACTGAAACGAGGTTTGGTAAATGCGCAGGCCGAGGCGGCGGGCGCGCGCTGGTATTTGTTGGTGGGATGGCTGGGTCGGTTGATGCTGTTGCTGGGTCTGCTGGCGTTGACCGTGACGAGCGAAGGATTGAAGCAGAAAGTGATTCTGATCATTCTGCTCGTCGCCATGTTCAGCTCCTTGTCCGGTGTCAATCTGGATTTTGCCTCAATCGGACACATGGGCGAGTACCCGGCCGATATGGAAAGAGTCCTGCGAGGACGATAGGTGGACCGGCGCGCCCAAGGATACAAAAGTATTTCTGGTAGCCGGGATGCTTCCGCCGCAGGCGGAGAGCATCCCGGGCGCCCGTGATTCGCCAGAGCGCGGGCGAATCACGGCTACCCAAACATCCACGTGGCCTATCTGGGGCGGCCCTATGGCGGAGGAACTCGGGAAGTTTCTATTTAATTTGAAGGAGGCTTTGATGTTTTCAAAACTAATCCGCTCTCGATGGTGTCTTGCAGCTCTGTGGCTCGGCCCGTTGGTGGCGTGTAGCGCTATGATGGGCGCCGACAAGGGATCCAAAATCAAATTCGATCTTTCGCATTACATGCCGCAGATCGTGCGCGGACAGTCCGGAGAAATCAAAGCGTTCGGAAAGAACCTGAACTTGCAGTCGGTGGAGATCTCGCCGCCGGAAGGAATCTCAATCCAGAAGATCGTAGAGATTGCGGCCGACCCGGAAGATAAGCGGCAGGTGGAGAAGGGCGTACGCGTTTGGTCCATCAAACTGGGCGCAGAGAATTCCGCAGCGCCGGGAGAGCGATCGTTGACTCTGGTGACGCCGGTCGGACGATCCGATCCGCGCACTTTCAAAGTCACCACGCATCTTCCCGTGATCTCTGATCTGAAAGTATTGTCGGCGTCCGCGGACGGAGTTCTTGAAATTGAGTTGTCTGTTTTCGATGAGGCGGCGGACATCACGCCCGAGAATGCCCCGAGCGAAACCTATGTTCTGAGATGCGGGAACAATGTGATCGGGTCCTTCGGGGGCGGCCCCGCGCGACTGACCATGAAAGATCCTCAACACGCCCTTCTCTACGACCGACACAGCTTTTCGCAGCCGGGGCAAACTCTGACCATTCGGGGAATTTGCACTTTGAAGTACAGCCTGAGCGATAAGCCGGGCAACAACAGCAATGAGCTCACCACAGCCGTGGAATTCAAGCCCTGACGGATCGGCCTGAGGCGTGGCCTGTAGACCGGCGAGGGGAGAAGTCGCGGGGCCCTGAAAGCGACCTTAGAATCATTTGCCTGATTGTTCGAGACGTCCGAGGTGGCAAAGAGCGACCACCTCGGCTACCCATGCTGTATGCGAATTATATAGGTAGCCGAGGTGCGCTGTGTGCACCTCGGAAGGATGGTTCCATCTCAACCATGGTTCCTTAGGTCCACTCCGTTTCCACCTGGAGAATCCATTCCGCCCGGAGATGCTTGAGTCTCAAAAACTGTTCGACGGCCGCGCGCTCGTCGGCGGAGAAGAGACAGACCATTCTGGCGTCGCCGCCATTGGCCCACGCCTTCTCGAATTTCACCGGGAGATTCGTCGATCGCAAATCCTGGACGAGCGTTTCCAAATCGTTTCGGCTGAGGCAGGCAATCACCGTCGAGGCGATGAATTGTGTCATGGCGG
>CAZIDA010000051.1:0-11489 GCA_964537865.1 uncultured Acidobacteriota bacterium | reverse complement strand
ATGCGCACGCTGTACTTTTTTAGGACGCCGCTTTCGTCGAGTTCCATGGCCAGGTTGAGCGCCGTCTGTCCGCCCACCGTCGGCAGCACCGCGTCGGGGCGTTCCTTCGCGATGATGGCTTCGACGTACTCGCGCGTCAGCGGCTCGATGTAGGTGCGCTCCGCCGTCTCGGGATCGGTCATGATGGTCGCGGGATTGGAATTGATGAGAACGACTTCGAATCCCTCGCTGCGCAGCGCCTTGCAGGCTTGCGTCCCGGAGTAATCGAACTCACACGCCTGCCCAATCACGATCGGCCCGCTGCCGATGATCAAAATTTTGTGGATGTCATTTCGTCGTGGCATTGGAGAATGTCTGTTGGCTTTGGTAGCGCCGCCCGTTTTTTAGGGCGGCGGCTCTTTCACCCGTCCGGCGAGATTTCACATGCCGGGATTTTTCCGGATCGCATCACCCATTCTGTCAATAGTCGCTGGGGAGTATAAAAGGGGAGTTTGATTTCGTAAACTGAAAAGGAGGGTTCGTCTTTCGTTTCCCTCCGGAAACCGGCGGGCTGAAGGCGAGCAAACTTCCTGAAGGATGGCCCCTCGAGACATGGCCACGAAGGTCAAGAAGAAATAACGAATGATTCAACTGCTCTTCCTATCAGACCGGTCAGACAGGTCGGACTTTTCAGAATTTCTTGCCCGGCTCCTTTCCCGGTAGAGCCGCTCAGTGAACCCTCCCTCTTGCAGGAAGTTCCGCTCCAACGTCTGCAACTGCCGGCCTAGCAGAAAGCTCGCTTGGTTAATCAAACATAGTAACGTGTTCGCAGCCGCCTCCGGTGAGGTGGTTTTCAAAGAGTAAGGATCGGACCGGTCGGACAGGTCTGACGGGTCTGACTGGTCAGCCGAGTACTTTCTTCTCACGGCCAGCGCCTCCGCTGAATTCTTATCCCACAACCGCAATCCGCGCTGCCGGAGAAAGTCTTGGTAATCCAGCAACAGTTCCTCCAGGCTGGCGCGGGCCACGCCGGTCAGCTTCAACTCGGTCTTCTTGGAGGTAGCGGAGGCCATGCTGCCCTCGGCGATGTTTTGCACGCCGCTGCGCGCGGCTTGCACCATCTGGTCGTGCGTGCGGGAGCGCTTGTCGACAAAGCGATCACAGAAGATCACGGTGCCGTCATACACCAATTGCGCCGCCTGGAAACTCCGCAGCTTGCGGTAGCCACCGTGTTTTGGAATGAGGTTGTGTTCGGACTTGGCGGACATGTCGGACGAGGTAGACCAGTCCGACCTTTTGCTGTTTTTGAAGGTCATGGTCCTTCCTTTCCTGAGATCTTCTACTGCAAAAGTGAAATGCAGTTTGTCTCGGTGAGTTCTTAAAGGGGGGAGTGATGCGAGACCTCGGTCTCGAACAAGTTCGAACCGAGCTTACGCCGGGGAAAACCGCTAGTCAAGGGGAACGACGACGCTCTTTCAGATGCCGGAGGGAATTGCGGCACAGCCGCTGAGGGAAGGCGCGGGTGCCGCAGACATGCCAAAAGCGCATGTCTGCGGCGCCGGGTTTTTCTAAATGTGTCATGCGATCGGCGTTCCCGTGACTCTCGCAAATTTTTCGCGGAGTTCGAGCGGGACGCGCACCGGTTTGCCGCTGTCGAGTCGGATGAGCGCGCCGCTTTGCTCGGCGAAGGCCACCACTTCACCGTGGACGGTGAATTCGCCGCCCAGCGTCCAGGTAGTGCGCGTCAAGTCTTTCAGCCAGGATTTTCCGACCACCGGTTGGAACAAGCGAGTTTGTCGGCGATAGTGAATCTCGGTTTTCATCAGGGCCGGTGCGAAACCCGCCGCCATCTGCGCGTCGAGAGGCAGATGCACTTCGAGAAATTTCATGCGCAAGTCTTCCATCCAGCGCACGTAAACAATGTTGCTGACGATGCCGGCGAAATCGATGTCGTAAGATCGAACGATGATGGGAATGGTCACTTCCAAAGGCCGGAGAACCGCGGGCGCGTTCAGGTCTGGACTGTTTTTCATTTCAAAAATAATTCCCTTCGTTTAGGTCAGAAGCGGGTGAGAAGCCGCGTTCTCACATGCAGGCTTTCGGCGCCAATGATAAATGCCCCGGCGGAGTTTTGGAAGAACAAATGGTAGTAGCGCAGGCACTCTTGCCTGCGCGATCTCCCCTGGGAGCGGCAGTTGCGAGGCGCCATGCAAGAAGGCCGGATGAAATGAATTCTGTCTTTTTCCGAAAAGGCCGTTCACCGCAGACGCCGAGGGCGCGGAGATGCGCAGAGAGTTCTTGGCGCAGACCCGCCGCGGCGGGTCTGCGCGATGATAAGCGATGCGTGTATTTTCGGCGCAGACAAGAGTGTCTGCGCCACAACGAGGCTGCGCCACCTCAGGGGTTCGACATCATGTGGATGAAATCTTGGAAGAGGTAGGCGGCGTCGTGCGGGCCGGGAGAGGCTTCGGGGTGGTATTGAACGGAGAAGACGGGAAGCGACCGGTGGCGCATTCCTTCGCAGGTATGATCGTTCAGGTTGAGATGCGTGATTTCCACGGCGCTGTCTTTGAGCGAATCCGGATCGACTGCGAACCCGTGATTCTGGGCGGTGATTTCGACTTTGCCCGTTTGCAGATTTTTCACCGGTTGATTTCCGCCGTGATGCCCGAACTTCAATTTGAAAGTTCGGCCGCCCAACGCCAGCCCGATCAACTGATGGCCGAGGCAGATTCCAAAAATTGGTTTTTGGCCGAGGAGCTTGCGAATGTTCTCGACAGCGTAAGTCACCGGTTCCGGATCTCCGGGCCCGTTGGAAAGGAAGACACCGTCAGGTTTCAGACTCAGAGTTTCTTCCGCCATCGTCTGCGCAGGAACCACCGTCACGTCACAGCCCACTTCAGTCAGCCGGCGCAGAATGTTGTGCTTGATTCCGAAATCGTACGCGACCACGCGGAATCGCCGATCCGGCTCGGTGCTGGTTGAAGAAAACTCGCTGGAGTTTCGTTGTGTCCAAGCAAACTTCTCTCGACAGGTCACGACTTCGGCAAGGTCGAGTCCCACCATGGAAGGAGCGCGCCGAGCCTTCTCGATCAACCGTTTCTCGTCGGGATCGGCAGCCGAGAGGACGGCCCGCATGGCGCCCCGGTCACGCAGATGCCGCACCAAGGCGCGCGTGTCGATTTCAGAGATGGCGGGAACGTCGTGCCGCTTTAGATATTCGTCGATCACCAATTCCGATCGCCAGTTGGAGGCCAGCGGAGAAAACTCGCGAACAATCAATCCTTCAATGAACGGCCGTCTCGATTCTTCGTCTTGAGAATTCAAGCCGTAGTTTCCAATCTCGGGATTCGTCAGCACGACAATCTGGCCGCAATATGAAGGGTCGGTGAAAATCTCCTGATATCCGGAGAGAGAAGTGTTGAAGATGACTTCGCCGGCGCGCTCCGTGAACGAGCCAAATGCGCGGCCGCGAAACACGCGCCCATCTTCAAGGGCGAGAATAGCAGAGTGTGAGTTCATAAGTTGGATGAGAAGCGGCGAACCCGCCGAGCGATCCGGGCTTCTTCGATGCTCGACGAGACCGGTGAATTGAAATTCTCTCCTTCGGTGCGAGCGCCTTTCACGGTTCTTCACCGGATCAAACCGAACTGATCCCACGGCCAATACCTCAGGACCGCCTTTCCGATGATGTTTCGACGGGGGACGAGTCCCCAAAAGCGACTGTCGTTGGAAACGTTCCGATGATCGCCTAAAACATAATAATGATTTGCGCTGACCTTGATGGGCGCATCGAACTCGTCGGTTTCAAATTTTCGGGGAACATAAACTTCGCGCAGCTCGATTCCGTTGACGAAAACGTGGCCGTCACGAATTTGCACGGTGTCGCCGGGCAGGCCGATGACGCGCTTGATGAATGTTCGTTCCGGATCGAGCGGATAAGAGAAAACAACCACGTCGCCGCGGGCGATGGGACGGAACCGGTAGATGCATTTGTTGACGAAGATCCGTTCCTGATCGTGGATTTCGGGGAGCATCGACACTCCCTCGACTCGGACAGGTTGGTACAGAAAGACGATAATGATGAGCGAGAATCCAACGGCGATGAGAAGGTCGCGCACCCAGCGATGCAGGTTACGAAAAGCGCCCGCCGGCGCTTTGGGCGGCGCGCTAGGCGTGGGCTGCGGAATCTCAGTCATGAATGAGTCTCGGCTTTGCCGTGGTCTGATCGGTTTGTTTGTTGACTCGCGTTCGATAGAATTTAGATTCATATAGGCGCTCAAAATTGTCAAGGGGTTTGAAGGAAAGGTGTGAGGGCTGAGGTGCGAGGTGTGAGGGGAGATGATGGATGTGGACAAACAGAATGAGAAGAATTCACATTCGGGTGGTCCGGGATTCGCCAAAAGGGCGGCGAATCCCGGCTACCCAAACCTATTTTCGAGGCGGAGGCGCCCGCCACGGTGGGCGGAGAATGCGCAGGGCGGCTTGCCCCTTTCACGCTGAGCGCCACCATGTTTTTTCGTGGAGGCATTTGATATACTCGCGGAAGACGCGCCGACACGGGGACTGGCGAACACCATGACCTCTCAAGAAATCAAAAGGATTTTGCGGAAGGTGGAGTCCGGCAAGATGACTGCCGACGCGGCGCTGGAGTCGTTGCGCCGGCTTCCGTTTGAAGACATCGGATTCGCGCGCATCGATCATCATCGATCGCTGCGCGTGGGATTTCCGGAGGTGATTCTGGGTCGCGGCAAGACCCCTGCGCAGATTGCCGGAATTGTTCGCGGGATGATGAGGAACCAGCACAACATTCTGGTGACACGAGCGGATGAGCACGCCTTTCGCGCGGTCCGGCGCGTGACGCCGCGGGCGCAATTTCACGCCGCCTCCGGCGCCATCAGCCTCCTCAAGGATCGCAAGATATACGGGCGCGGGCGCATCCTCGTCATCACGGCGGGAACGTCGGATCTTCCGGTGGCGGAGGAAGCCTGGGTGACGGCGCGGGTCATGGGAAATGAAGTGGACCTCATTCAAGATTGTGGCGTCGCCGGAATCCACCGGTTGTTGCAAGAGAAGGACCTGCTACGGAAAGCGCGAGTCATCGTGTGCGTGGCGGGAATGGAAGGAGCGCTTCCGAGCGTCGTGGGCGGATTGGTGGGCGCGCCCGTGATTGCGGTGCCGTCGTCGGTGGGTTACGGCGCCTCGTTTGGCGGCGTGGCGGCCTTGTTGGGAATGTTGAATTCGTGCGCCTCCAACGTCACCGTGGTCAACATCGACAATGGTTTTGGGGCCGGGTACGTGGCCTCCATCATCAATCGGCTTTGATGTGTGGTGCAGACACTCTTGTCTGCGGCGTTTTCTCATGAGGGAACGGACCGGGGCGCAGACCCCCGCGGCGGGTTTGCGCCACCTTTAGAGAAGCAGCGCAGACAAGAGTGTCTGCGCCACGACAAAAAATCTCTTCATCAAAAGGAAAGGGAGAAAGAGCATGAGAGCATGGGGCAGGAATCGAGGAAAGGTGATCGCCGGCTTGATCATGGTGATGGGCGCCATCGCCATCGCGACCCTGATTCGTCCGGCGAAGTTGAATGCCGATAATGACGACGCCAAGCGCGCCGTGACGGACTCAACACGCTGGCGCGTCCACGAGCAGGATTGGGCCGGGGAATGGGTTCGTCGTCCCGGAACGAACACCTTCGACGCGCGCTGGGTCACGCCGGGACAGCCGGAGATTCGGGGCGTCATCAACATGCGCTGGGACGGTCGCGATGTCGTCGTCCAGCGAACCGATCTTTACACCAATCAACACTGCGAGTACCGCGGCCGCGTCTCCGGCGACGGGCAATCCGCCAACGGCTGGCTGAGATGCAATGACGGTCTGCGAGTGAATTGGACCGCCGATATTTTTTACGGCGGCAGTTTTCCGGGCGGCCATATGGAAGTTCCGGGACCGCGTTCGGATGACTTCGGTCGATCGCAAGGGCCCATCGTTCCCCGATACAATCAGAATCTCAATAACTGGCGTTACGACTTGACCGGGGTCTGGCGCTGCAACGACAACGGAACCTATTACGTGCGCCAGTTGGGAAATAACGTGTGGTGGTACGGCGAGTCGTCGGACGGCCAATGGTCCAACATTTTTCACGGCGCGCTCGATGGAAATTGGCTGGAAGGTTTTTGGCTGGATGTTCCCAAAGGCCGCGACCAGGATCACGGCGCGCTGCGGTTGCAGGTCGATTCCTTGAATGAATTTCACCGGGTCGACAAGAGTGGCGACGACTTCGGCGGTTCGCGCTGGCGGAGAGTTCGATAGAAATCCGAATCCCGGGGTGTGCTGAACCAGAAGCCGATGTCACGTTCGAAATCGATCCACGAAACGCCATCTCCTCGCGTTGACGCCGTTTCGGTCGCGTGATATAAGTGTCCGTTTGGCTGGTTACCGGTGCGCCGACCGGCATGCCTGCCCCGCGTGAACCGCACCGCAACGAGATCTTTGAAAGCCGAAGGGACTCTGTTGACTCGCTCCCTCACGGGGCGCCCGCCTCTCATGGATGTGCCGATTGGCTTGATGGTTTGGAGGCTTCATACTTCTTTACTAAGGATTAAAACCTATGAATTTTGAACTAACGGAAGAGCAAGAACAAGTTCGGAAAACCGTTCAGAAATTTGCTCGAACCGAAATCGCGCCGCATGTTATGGAGTGGGATGAAAAGCAGGAGTTTCCCCGCGAAGTTTTGCGGAAGTTGGGAGAGTTGGGTTTTTTGGGAATCGTTGTTCCGCCGGAATACGGCGGCGCCGGCATGGGATACTTGGAATATGCGGTGCTAGTCGAAGAGTTGGCGCGGGTCGATCCATCCATCGCCTTGAGCGTCGCGGCCCACAATTCGCTGTGCAGCGGGCATATTTATTTGATGGGGACCGAGGCGCAGAAGAAGAAGTACCTGACACCGCTGGCGCGCGGAGAAAAAATCGGCGCCTGGGGACTCACCGAATCGGAAGCCGGCAGTGACGCCGGCGGAACCAAAACCAGCGCGGTTCGCGACGGCAACTTCTATGTGCTGAACGGATCGAAGACCTTCACCACGCACGGCAACGTGGGAGATATTTGCGTCGCTATGGCGGTGACCGATGCTTCGCGCGGCCACAAAGGAATTTCAGCGTTCATCCTGGAAAAAGGAATGCCTGGTTTTCGCGCCGGCAAGCACGAGAACAAGCTGGGCATGAGAGCGAGCGACACTTCTGAAGTTATTTTCGAGGATTGCCGGGTCCCGGCCGATCAACTGCTCGGCAAAGAAGGCGAAGGATTCACCGGAAGTTTGAAGGTCTTGGACGGCGGTCGCGTTTCCATCGCCGCGTTGGGGGTGGGACTGGCCCAGGGCGCCTTGGACGTCTCGCTTGCGTACTCGAAGCAGCGAAGGCAATTCGGACGGGCGATCTGCGAGTTTCAGGCGATCCAATGGAAGTTGGCGGACATGGAGTCGGAAGTTCAGGCGGCCCGATGGCTCACGTATCGCGCGGCGTGGCTGTACGATCAAAAAAGAAAGACCACCCTGGAATCTTCCATCGCCAAGTTGTACGCCGGCGAAGCGGCCGTGAAATGTTCCAGTGAGGCCGTCCAGATTCATGGAGGATACGGCTTCATCAAAGATTATCCGGCGGAAAAATTCTATCGCGATTCGAAGTTGTGCACCATCGGCGAAGGCACGAGCGAGATTCAGCGGCTGGTGATCGCGAGAGAAATGTTGAAGGGACTTTAGAGCGCTCGATCCTTTTGGCGGCGCCGGAGAGCGGCAAGACATCCGACCGCGGCGGATTGAATTCAGAATTCATGACCATTGATATTGGAAGCTTGTTGAAAGGCGAGCCGCGCTCCATCGCGCGGGCCATCTCCGCCATCGAAAACAATCACGAGAACTCTTCAGAGATTCTGAAGTCGATCTTTCCGCACACCGGTCGCGCCTTCATCGTCGGCGTGACCGGCGCGCCGGGATCCGGAAAGAGCACGCTCGTGGATCGCCTGGCGCGCTTCTATTGTCGCGAGCGGAACAAGTCCGTGGGCATCGTGGCGGTCGATCCGACCAGCCCGTTCAGCGGCGGCGCCATTTTGGGCGACCGCATTCGCATGCAGAATGTGGCCCTCGAAGAAGGCATCTTCATTCGGAGCATGGCGACGCGCGGCTATCTCGGCGGCCTCTCGCGCGCCACCCACGACGCCGTCACGGTGCTCGACGCAGCCAAGAAAGACATCATCATTGTCGAGACGGTCGGCGTGGGCCAGGACGAGATCGATGTCGTCAAACTGGCGCACGTGAACCTAGTGTTGTTGGTGCCGGGCATGGGTGATGATATTCAAGCGATCAAGGCCGGCATCATGGAAATCGCCGACCTCTTTGTGATCAACAAAGCGGATCGCGAAGGCGTCGAAAAAATCGAAGCGCAATTGCAGGCCATACTTTCCATCTCGCCGCGCCCGGATCATTGGACGCCGCCGATCGTTCGGACCATCGCGACAACGGATAAAGGAACGGCCGCGGTTGTCTCGGCCATTGAGTCGTATGCTCAGTTTGCCAGGGACTCGCGCCTCTTTGAACAGAAGAAACGAGGCCGCGCGCGCGAACGGCTGCTTCAAGTGCTCGGCGAACAGTTGGTGGGGCGAGTGATCAACGGGCAGCTTCAAGATGGAGAGCTGGAAACGTATGTGGAATTGGTGGCCAATCGCCAGACCGATCCATACACGATCGTCGAAGAAATCATTTCGGATTTTTGTCGAAAGGCCGGCGGGGAGAAAGCGAAACCATCTTAGCTCGCCGCGGGGAGAAACAACCGGATCGTGAAGATATTGCGCATCAGCCACATCGGAGTTGCCGTGCAATCCGCCGAAGTCGCGGAACGCTTTTTTGCCGAGGCGCTGGGCCTTCCGGTTCGCGAACGGGAGCAAGTGGAAGAGCAAGAGGTGAAGGTCTCCATGCATCCGGTGGGAGAGAGTCGCATCGAATTGCTGGAACCCACCGATCCGCAATCCCCGGTGGCGCGCTTTCTGAACAAGCGGGGCGAAGGAATACATCATCTCTGTTTGGAAGTGGAGGATCTCGAAGCAGCGCTCCAAGAATTGAAGTCGCGCGGCGTTCGATTGATTGATGAAGTTCCGCGCCTCGGCGCCGGCCACGTGAAGATCGCTTTCCTTCATCCCGAATCGACGCATGGAATCTTAATTGAACTGAACGAGGTCAAACCAAAATGAAGTCAATCGTCATAAAGCTTTTTGTCCGGATATTTCTCGTCGCGTCTTTTCTGATGACGCCGTTCTTGCTCTTGGGCCAAACGAAGGGAACGCCTTCAGGCGAGGCGAAAAGCCCGGACATCAAGGTGGAGAACGAGACCAATCCCGTTGTGTTGACTCTCGGCGATCAGAAGGTCACCGCTGATGAGCTGATGCAATTGATGGCCATTTTGCCGCCGCAACAACGCCAGCAGTATTCCGGGCCCAATGGGCCGAGGGCTTTCGCGGAATACTTGGCGGGCTTGATGGCGCTTGCGAAGTCGGCGGAAAAGGAGAATCTCGATCAGCGTCCGGACGTGTCCGCTCAGTTGAAATTCAGCCGCGATCAAATTCTTGCCGTAGCGGAACAGCAGGCCATTCTCCGGCGCATCTTTGTGAGCGACGAGCAGATCCAAAAGTATTACGATGAGAACAAAGCGCAATTCGTGGAGCTGCACTTGCTTCATATTTCGATCCCGGTTTCAGTGACCGATCCAAAAGACACCGAGCATGCGCGCGAGCTTTTGGAGAATCTGCGGCAGAGCGTGCTTAAAGGTCAAGATTTTGAAACCTTGGCAAAGCAGTATTCCAAGGATAGCGACGCCGCAAAGGGCGGCGATCTCGGTTTCATCGGCCGCGGCAAAATGGGAACTAACATCGAGGATGTGGTGTTCAAACTCAAACCCGGAGAGATGAGTCCGGTGTTCAGCGTTCCCGGGGCGGTTCATCTTTTCGAGGCCATCGGCGAGCGACCACAGCCGTTGGCTGACGCCCAAGAGGCCATTTCGGACATCCTGAAAGTGCAGACGCTCCAGATGTCGCTCACCGGTATCATGCGGGAAGACCAGGTGTCATTCAATGACGCGTACTTCAGCAAGATTTCGGGAGAAGCTCTCACTTTGCCTGTTACCATTCAAAAAATGAAGAACGGCAAGCCCGTGGGGCCTCCGGTGAAAACAACGATCACGGTTCCTCACAAGAATTAAGACAGCGAAGATCATCGGAGCACGGGTAGCCGCGGTGTCCGCCGCGGCGGATGCGCCGCGGGTCATGGTTTGCCCTTGTTTCACGATGATTCATCGAACCGCAAAGATCGTTGGAGCATGGGAGCAAGTTCTCAAACTCCGAGGAAGAAACGACGGCGATGAAGCTAGGCAAATTTGAATTGAAAGCGGTTTCCGACGGCACGTTCCGTTTGGATGGCGGCGCCATGTTCGGCATCGTTCCGAAGTCCATGTGGAAGGGCTTGGTGGACGTTGACGATCAGAACCGCGTTCAACTCGCCCTGAACTGTCTCTACGTTCGCACTCCCGAACATCACGTTTTGATCGACACCGGTATCGGAAATAAGTTCGACGCCAAGTGGAATTCCATTTACGACATCGATCGCCGTGTGACGCTGATCGATTCGTTGCGGCAAGTCGGGGTGGCGCCGGAGGAGATCGACGTCATCATCCACACGCATCTGCACTTCGATCACGCCGGCGGGAACACCACGCTCCTTCCGGACGGCCGCGTCGTCAAAACGTTTCCGAATGCGCGTTGTTATGCGCAACGCGGGGAATACGAGCACGCGTTGGCGCCTTACGACCGGGACCGCGCGAGTTATGCCATCGATCGCGCCCGCTTCATGCCACCTTACTGCGAGTATGAACTTCTCGACGGCGACGGAGAAGTTGTGCCGGGAATTCGAGTCGCGGTAAAACCCGGCCACAATCGGTCCATGCAGGTGGTGGAGATGGAGTCGCAAGGCCGGAAGGCGATCGTGTTTTCCGATCTCGTCTCGACGCAGCCCCATTTGAATACGCAGTGGATCACCTCGTTCGATTTGTTTCCGTTGGAGGTGATCGAAAACAAGAAGCCGCTGATCGAAGCGGCGCTCCGCGAGAAGTGGCTCTGCGTCTTCTATCACGACACGCGTTGCCCCATGGGATATCTCGCCGACCGCGGCGGACGTGTCGTCGCCGAGCGCGTGGAGTGACGATGCGCCTCGAAGCGCAAGGGCGCCTCATTTTTAGAAACCGGCATCCGGATTAAAACCCATATGAAGAGAAACCTATCGACGAAGACTCAAGTTCAAGTTCGCCCCGCTGAGAAAATCAAGATTGGGATCATCGGAGGCAGCGGCCTTTACGAAATGTCCGGGCTTACGGAAAAGAAGGAAGTCTCGGTGTCCACGCCGTTCGGAAAGCCCTCCGACAATCTGGTCGTGGGAACGCTTTGCGGCAAGCGCGTGGCGTTCCTTTCGCGG
>CAZIDA010000050.1:4641-11519 GCA_964537865.1 uncultured Acidobacteriota bacterium | reverse complement strand
GTGATGGACTGCTACGACGCCATGACCTCGGATCGTCCTTACCGCAGAGCCACGACCTACGAAGCGGCGCGAGAAGAAATCTGGCGCTGCTCCGGAACTCAATTCGACCCCCTCGTCGTCAAAGCGTTTCTCGGAATCCCCAAAAGCGAATGGCTTGAAATTCGCGAGCACACATTGAAACCTCAGGATCGGCCCAACGGACGGCGCCACTGAGTCGTCAGGCGCGAAGCCCTTCCTGTTCGTCGCGTCGACGCGCTGCGGCAAATTCTTCATCTCGCTTTCCTTCGTACAATCCACAATTGCGCACTCCCTCGAATTCCGTTAAGATGCCACTCGATGAACGTAAGTCCAGTGGAGCTTCCTCTCTCAGCGGATCTCAATCCGGAGCAACGCCAGGCCGTCCAACACACGGACGGGCCGCTTCTCCTTTTGGCCGGCGCGGGCAGCGGGAAAACGCGAGTCATTACTTATCGGATTGCGTACCTCATTGAAGGCCTGGGAGTTCGACCGGAATCGATTCTGGCGGTGACCTTCACCAACAAGGCGGCCGATCAGATGCGCGACCGCGTTCACGAACTGTTGAAGGAAAGTCGCTCCGCTAATCCCTTGATCTGCACGTTCCACTCTTTCTGCGTGCGTCTTCTGCGAAGAGAGATCGGAGCGTTGGGGTACACGAAAGATTTTGTCATCTACGATGAGACGGACCAGGAATCGGTGATGAAAGAATGCCTGAAAGAAGTCGGCTTGGACGCCAAGGCGCTCACTCCGCGGTCGGTGCTCTCGCAAGTGAGCTACGCCAAGAACCACGGGATTTCCCCTTCGCAGTTGTACCAAACGGCGACGGATCCTCGACGAGAGCAATTCGCGATCTTGTTCGATCATTACGAGAAGAAGCTGCATCGCGCCAACGCTTTGGATTTTGACGACCTGCTGCTGCGCGCCGTGGAGTTGCTGGGAGATTTTCCCGAGGTCCGCGCACGTGTCAATGAACGCTTTCAGCACATTCTGGTGGATGAATATCAAGACACGAACCAAGTGCAATACCGCTTGATCCGGCATCTCACGAAAACGCATCACCATCTCTGCGTGGTCGGCGACGAAGATCAATCGATTTACCGGTGGCGCGGCGCCGACATTCAGAACATTTTGAATTTCGAACAGGATTATCCCGACGCCTGCCTCATCAAGCTGGAACGGAATTACCGCTCTACGCAAATCATTTTGGACGCCGCCAGCGCCGTCGTCGCCAACAACCTGGCGCGAAAAGGGAAGACCCTGTGGACCGATCGGAAAGGCGGCGAGCAGATTGGTTTCTACGAGGCCCCCGAGTCCGAGGGCGAATCCGTTTTCGTGGCACAGAAGACCGCTGAGCTGAAAGAAAAAAACCCCGACGGCCGCTTCGCCGTCCTTTACCGGACCAACGCGCAATCGCGCGCCTTTGAAGAAGCGTTTCGCCGATCCGGACTGTCGTACCACATTGTCGGCGGATTCAGCTTTTATGACCGCGCCGAAATCAAGGATGTTCTGGCCTATTTGAAATTCGCGCTGAATACCCACGACTCCGTCAGCTTGCGGCGAATCATCAACACGCCGCCGCGCGGCATTGGAAAATCCACACTCGAAGCCTTGGAACACTTCGCAGAATCTGAGGGCGTCACGCTCTGGCAAGCCCTTGAGACGGCCCTCGAGCGAAAAGCCTTCCCGGAGCGCAACCTGGCGGCGCTGGGTCGCTTTCGAACTCTTGTTTTGTCGATCCAACAGAAATTGGAGCGCGCCACGTTGCCGGAGATCATCGAGCGCATCATCGAGGCTTCCGGCTATCGCCATCTTTTGGAAGAAGAAGATTCCGAGGAATCGTTATCGCGGCTGGAGAATCTCAGCGAACTGGAGAACGCCGCCGCCGAAGCCGCGGACCGCCAAGAAAGCCTGCAAGACTTCCTCGATCACACGGCGCTGGTTTCCGATCAAGACAGCTTCGACCCATCGGCGGCGGTTTCGTTGATGACCATTCATTGCGCCAAGGGGCTGGAGTTTTCGACGGTCTTTGTGGCCGGCCTGGAGGAAGGACTTTTTCCGCACAGCCGCTCTCTGATGACGCAAGAGGAATTGGAAGAAGAGCGGCGGCTCTTTTACGTCGCCATGACGCGCGCCCAAGATCATCTTTTCCTGAGCCGCGTTCGGGAGCGGCGCTATTACGGAGCGGAGTTTTCCGACGCCACCGAGCCCTCGCGCTTTCTCGAGGAAATTCCGGCGCAGCTCATGAACGATTTGTCACGAGGCGCCGTGGCCGCGAGAAAGAATCGCGTGTATGACGGCGCAACCTACAACACCGTCGATCACATCAAGGCGCTTCTCAAAGAGCGCGGCATCGATTCGTCTTCTCGAGGCAGAACGCGACTTTCCTCGAGCCATGCGCCGACGCCGAGCCCCCTGAAATGGAAATCTCGATTCCAACTCGGCAGCCTCGTTCGTCATCCCAAGTATGGAGTCGGCACGGTGCTGCGCAGCGAAGGCGAAGGCGACAACGTCAAATTGAGCGTCCAGTTTCCGAGATATGGCCTGAAGAAACTCATCGAAAAATTCGCCGGACTGGAGAAGGCCTAGCGCTTGCCTGAAAGGAGACTTGTGAGTTCCCAACTCTTCCAACGAAAGACTCTGGACCATATTTTGAGGGAAGCGGAGGAACCGGAGCATCAACTCAAGCGCGTGCTCGGCCCCGTCAGCCTGACCGCGCTGGGAATCGGCGCCATCATCGGCGCCGGAATTTTCGCGACCACCGGAACGGCGGCCGCGGGCGATTCCATTCGCGTGGGCGCGGGACCGGGATTGATCCTGTCGTATTTTCTCACCGCCCTCGCTTGCGGCTTCTGCGCCCTCTGTTACGGCGAATTGGCGTCCATGATTCCCATTTCCGGCAGCGCCTACACTTACGCCTACGCCACGCTGGGCGAGTTCATTGCCTGGGTCATCGGCTGGGATTTGATTCTGGAATACGCCGTCGGAAACGTGGCCGTGGCGGTGAGTTGGTCCGGATACTTTCAGGACTTGCTCCGCGGATTTGGCATTCACATTCCCGCCTGGCTTGGCACGAATTACAACACCGCCATTCACTCGCCGGAGATTCTTAAATCCGCGCCGCACTTGTTGGGCATTCCGCTGTTCATCAATCTACCGGCGGTTTTGATTGTCGCCGCCATCACCGTTCTGCTGGTCATCGGGATCAAGGAATCTTCGAACTTCAATTCCGTCATCGTCGCCATCAAGCTGTTGGTGGTGGTGGGATTCGTGGTGGTGGGCGTGAAATACGTCCAGCCGGAGCATCTGCATCCGTTCATGCCCAACGGCTGGACCGGTGTTTTGACGGGCGCGTCGCTGGTCTTCTTTGCGTACATCGGCTTCGACGCCATTTCCACGACCGCCGAAGAATGCCGCAACCCGCAGCGCGATCTTCCTATCGGTATGATCGCTTCTCTGATCATTTGCACCGTGCTTTACATCGCCGTCACGACGGTTCTGACGGGAATCGTTCCGTACAAACTACTGGGAACCGCCGAGCCGCTCTCCTTGGCGCTCAGGCTGATTCATTTGAATTGGGCCTCCGGCGTGGTGGCCTTCGGCGCCACGATTGCCATGACCGCCGTGCTCCTGGTGTTCCAAATGGGACAGCCTCGAATCTTCTTCTCGATGTCGCGCGACGGATTGTTGCCGAAAAAATTTGCCTCGGTGCATCCGCGATTTCGAACGCCCCACGTCACGACGATTTTGACGGGCGTGGCCGTCGCCGCCTTCGCGGCTTTCGTCGATATCAACTCCGCGGTGGAGTTCACGAATATCGGAACGTTGTTCGCGTTTATCCTGGTGTCGGCGGGCGTGATTGTCCTGCGCCGATTGGATCCGCAACGTCCCCGGCCTTTTCGCTGTCCTTGGGTCCCGGTGGTCCCGCTGCTCAGCATTGTCAGTTGCCTCGTCTTGATGGCGTTTCTGCCGTGGATTACTTGGCTTCGCTTCGTCGTATGGTTCCTCTTGGGAATCGTTATCTATTTCCTTTACGGGACAAAAAATAGTAAACTCCGAATTCAGAACGGGCGAGTCGGCGGCGCCAGTTGAGACGGTCAGTGATTGACTTCCGATTGCCTCATCAAACGAAATTTCATCTTGAAGAGCACGAGACGGCGGAATTCTGGGAGACGGATGAACCTCAAGCGGACTGAGTTCAAAACGGGGTGGGGAAGAGTCGCCTGGGCAGGAATCTTCACTCTCCTCCTGGGAATTCTTCCGCTCTCCCTCCTGGCGTGGGGCCCGCGCGCGCATCGCATCGTCAACGACAAGGCGGTCGATATTATGCCCCCCGAGATGAAAGCCTTCTATTCCGCCAATCGAAATTATCTGAGCGATCACGCCAACGACGCCGACAAGGCGGCCTTGACGAGCCGCGCCGAAGCCGTTCGGCACTTCATTTATTTGGACCGCTACGGACGTTATCCGTTTCCCCTGTTGCCGCACAACTATAATTTGGCGCGTCAACAGTATGGCGGATTCAAGTTGAATAAGAACGGGATTCTACCGTGGTATATCGGAGAATATCATCTGCGCTTGACGCAAGCTTTTCGTGCCCGGAATTGGGCGGCGGTTCGGGAAGCCTCCGCCTGGCTGGGCCATTACGTGGCGGACGCCGTCGATCCCTTCCGCCTCACCGACAATTACAACGGGCAACTCTGCGGCCAAACCGGAGTGGGAGACCGCATTGGCAAGACGCTGTTCGACAAGTATGCGGGGTTTCTGCTGCTCCATCCCGGCGCGCCTCAATACTTGAAGGACCCGACGGAGAACGCATTTCAGTTGTGCTTGGACAATTACGTGTGGATCGACAATTTTCTGCTCGCCGACCGGGTGTCTTTTGAGGCGGCGCATGGCTACAACGAAGCGTATTATGAGCGCCTGTATAACGAGATTGGATCGGTGCTCTCGAGCGAAATTTCGAATGCCATTCAGGAAGTCGCCTCCTATTGGTACACCGCCTGGGTGAACGCAGGAAAACCCGCGCTGCCTCCGCAATAGACCACCCAGCTTATGAACTCGAGCGCCGTGGACGTTTCCATCGTCATCCCTGCCTACAATGAATCTCGGCGAATCGCTTCCTCGCTCCGCCAAATCGAAGAACACTTTCAGCGCCGTGAGGCTTCGTACGAGATTGTGGTGGTCGACGATGGTTCCACCGATGAAACCGCGGCGGTGGTTCGCGCGGCGCAGGCGGAAAATCAGACCGTGCGGCTGCTCTCCAACAACGGCCGTCAGGGGAAAGGCTTTAGCGTTCGGCATGGAGTGCAAGAAGCCGCCGGAGATATCGTGCTCTTCACGGATGCCGATCTTTCGGCGCCCATCGCCGAAGCGGAACAGTTGCTGGCGCCCATCCGGAGCGGCGCATTTGACGTGACCATCGGCTCTCGCGGCCTCGATCGCTCGTTGATCGGCGTGCATCAACCGTGGTTGCGGGAACAATCGGGACGCTTCTTCAATTTTTTCGTGCGCGGGATTTTGGGTCTGAGATTCTCTGACACCCAGTGCGGCTTTAAAGCATTTCGGCGCCGCCCGATGCTCGCGGTCTTTGAGCGAATGCGGGTTCTGGGATTTGGATTTGATCCTGAAATGCTTTACGTGGCGTCGCTGCACGGGCTTCGGATCGGCGAAATCCCGGTGCGATGGAGTCACGCCCCCGGTTCGAAGGTCAGCTTCGCGCGCGATCCGTTTTCGATGTTCCTTGACTTGCTCCGAATCCGCTGGAATCATTTTCGCGGGCTTTACGCAAAGGAGGGATGAAATGACTCGCTTGGGCGTGAATGTGGATCATATTGCGACGCTTCGAGAAGCTCGCAAAACGAACGAGCCGGATCCTGTAATGGCGGCCATGGTGGCCGAGAACGCCGGCGCGCACCAGATCACGGTCCATCTTCGTGGCGATCGTCGGCATATTCAGGATCGCGACGTCGAGTTGCTCCGGGAAACCATCAAGACGCGGCTGAATTTGGAAATGGCGGCCACACCGGAAATGTTATCGATTGCTTTGGAAAACAAGCCGGATATTTCCACCTTGGTTCCCGAGCAGGCCAATGAGATTACCACGCAAGGGGGTTTGAATTGCGTTGCCAATTTCGATCCGCTGCGGGATTCCATCGAGAAATTGCGGGAGGGCGGCATTGCGGTCAGCTTGTTCGTCGATCCGGAGAAGGAACAGATTGAGGCGGCTCGGGATCTGCGCGTGAAGATGGTGGAGCTGAATACCGCCCGTTACTCCGAGGCTTCGCTATACATTACCCCCGCCAGCACGCCCGCCATCGAAACCGAACTCAAAAAAGTTCGCGCCGCGGCGGAGATGGCTCACCGCATGGGCATGGGCGTTCTCGCCGGACATGGACTCACGTATCGAAATGTTTCGCCCATCGTGGCCATCACGCTCATCGAGGAACTCAACATCGGGCACAATATCATCGCGCGAGCGGCCGTCACCGGATTGGATCAAGCGGTTCGAGAGATGCTCGCTTTGTTGAAGTAAACACCGCGGAGCATTCTCGTGGCTTCCGCCATTCCAAAGCGCCCCCGCCGGCGGGGGACTCCAAAATGAGCGCGCTCTAAGAATTTGGCGCGCGGCGGCAAGCCCGGCGCGACGCCGCTTTGGGTCCGGCCTGCCAGAATCGCCGTGCTGTTCATCCTTCTCGGCCATCCAAAGCACTCGGCCACGGCGCACTCCAACTTTTGGACTCCATTGGCCGCCCGAACCCGTTGGGTCTGGAGATTCGATATCCACCACTAATGGAATTTTTCTTGACTTTGCTTTTTTGAGTTGTGTATTGTCGCAGTACACAGGAAAGGAGGTGGTCCAT
>CAZIDA010000050.1:0-4541 GCA_964537865.1 uncultured Acidobacteriota bacterium | reverse complement strand
ATCGCCTGACCGGCTACTTCGCGCCAGTGTGTAGGGCGAAGGGCCAGTGGACACCTCCAGTCCGCCAAGTTTTCAGTTTGGTTGGCTGAGCGTCCATCAAAACCGTTGGGTTGATTCAGTTACCGAACGCAGAAACGTTCAGCGACAGGTGGTTTGAGCTACTGCAGACGGCAAGTCGATCCGAATCCAAGTGAGACGGAAGCGGCTTGAACCAATCCAAACAGCTACCGGACCCTCGAGAAGCGGTCTCCAGAACATGGAGCGGCGGCGCCGATCGAGGGTTTTTCTTTGCTTCGGGATTGAGTGGTCCACATTGAAAAGAGACTCGGTTGGCGGCTTTCATTCCGCTCCGAGCGTAAATCCAGCGGCCTTCTCGAAGGCGCAAGAGAATTGAAGCAACGTGAGCTCGTCGAAATGTTTTCCTAAGAATTGAATTCCCACCGGTAAACCCCGGTGATCTTTTCCACAGGGAAGAGAGATTCCAGGAATCCCCGCCAAGTTTGCAGTGACCGTGAAAATGTCACTCAAATACATGGAGAGCGGGTCATCCATCTTTTCACCGAGCTTGAAAGCCGCGGTGGGCGAGGTCGGAAACACCACGACCGCGACGCGCTCGAAGGCTTTTTTGAAATCCGCGGTGACGAGGGTGCGCACCTTTTGGGCTTTCAAATAATAGGCGTCATAATATCCGGCGCTCAGAGCGTAGGTCCCGATCATGATGCGGCGCTTTACCTCAGGCCCGAATCCCTCTTCTCTCGTTTGACGATACATCGCGGAGAGTGTGCCCGCATGCTCGGTCCGATACCCGTACCGTACGCCGTCAAACCGCGCCAAGTTGGAACTAGCCTCCGCCGGAGCGACGACGTAGTAGACATCGATGGCATATCGCGAGTGCGGCAGGGTGACCGGCTCAATGACGCATCCCAATCGCTCCAAAATCTGAATCCCCCGCGTGACGTTCGCCTTCACGTCCGGCTCCAATCCTTCTCCGAAGAAATCCCACGGCACCCCGACCTTCATTCCTTTGACATCGCGGTCGAGAAATTCCGGATAGTTGGGAACGGGAACCGGGGCGGAAGTGGAATCGTTGGGATCATGTCCGGCAATCACCGTCAACAGCTCCGCCACGTCGCGAACGTTTCTACCAAAAGGACCAATCTGATCGAGCGATGATCCGAAAGCGACCAAACCAAAGCGCGACACACGGCCGTACGTCGGTTTCAAACCCACCACGCCGGTCAAGGCGGCCGGTTGTCGAATCGATCCGCCGGTATCGCTTCCCAAAGCGCCCACCGTCATGCCTGCGGCCACTGCCACCGCAGAGCCACCACTGGATCCACCGGGGACTCGTTCCGGATCAATCGGATTCAGCGTCGGGAAGAAGGCGGAGTTTTCGGTGGAGCTGCCCATCGCGAATTCATCCAGATTCGTTTTTCCAATGAGAAGCGCGCCCGCCGCTTCAAGCTTCTTTGTGACTGTGGCGTCGTATTGCGCGATGTAGCTTTTTAGAATCTTCGAGCCACAGGTGGCCGGAAATCCCCGCATCAACATGTTGTCTTTGAGAGCGACGGGAATTCCGGCCAAGGGCGGACGCTCAGACGGGGGCATGGCGTCGACCCGGCGCGCCTGTTCTTCGGCGCGCTCTCGTGTCAGTGAGAGGAACGCATGATAGCGCTCATCCAAAGGCGCCAAATGATCGTAAGTGGCTCGGCACACTTCTTGAGCCGTCATCTCATGGCGCCGAAGGGCGGCGCGAATCGACGACACCGAAAAAGCATTGGCATCCAAAGCAGTCATTTGAAGTATTCCCACTGAATTCGAAAAATAATTCGAGCGCCTTACCGATCGGCAATGACCTTGGGAACCTTGAAGTACGAAGCCGTCGAATCCGGCGCGTTGCTCACGGCCGTTTCCGCGCCCAACGATTTGCGGGGAGAATCTTCACGAAGGGGCGTCGAAGAAAAGGGCGCGCCTTCTGTGGGGACGACTTGCATGAGAGAATCCACGTTCTCCGTCGGCACTTCTTTCAATGCCTCGACGTGATCCAGGATGTGGCTCAATTGCGAGGAGAAACGAGACACCTCGTCGTCACTCAGTTCGAGATTCGCCAGCTTGGCGACGTATCGCACTTCCGCTTCCGAAATTTTCATCGCGCGGCCTCACAAAAATCAGCGAGCGAAAGAAACTAGCATTAGCGCTTTTGAAAATCAACAAGAATGAGCGTTGGGTAGTGACTCAAATTGAAGGTGGCACGCGCATCTTGCGCGTGGACCACGGGCCGGAGGCCCGTGCCACCCTTGAAAACGCGTCACTACCGAGCGTTGAGGCGAGAGCTCCGGCTTCGTCCTGCATCACTGCGTCGAAACAGAATGCAGTGGGCCGGATGTTTGGAGAGGGGTGTTCGAATAGATGAATTGAATCTCGGCCAACAATTTTCTTCCACAAGTTTCGTTGAGCGCGTCGATCAGATCCGATTTCAATTCCAACAACTGTTGATGCCAGGCGTGATGATCGACCTTCACGGTCAGAGTTCCCGAATGAAAGCGCAGCACCTCGGTGTGCGAAGCAAGCGCCTCGCCCACGTTGGCGCTCCAGAGGGCGCGCCACACCGGCACACTCAGCACCGGCGCTTGGCGCAGATTGCGCAGGAGGATCGGGAGCATGTTGGAAACTGGCTGCATCAAATGGGAAGTTCCTAAACAGGCGTTTCGAATTACGCGACCGACGTTCCGACTTGTTATGGTTTCCTCTTGTACTCTAAAAAAGGAAATTTGAAAACAGAAGAATTGTTTTGTGAAAAACTTTTTTTAGAAGATAGCTGTTGACAAGGAATTTCGCTAGAATGTGCGCGATTCAGCGAAGAAGCAAACGGAGTCTCCAGCTTGTCGAAGTCTCGAAACGAGAGTTTTCCATTTTCCATTGTGCTCGCTTCAAACTCCCCGCGGCGCCGGGAAATATTGCGGACCGCGGGTCTGCGCGTTCGAGCTGTTCCCGGCAAGGTTCGAGAAGCTCCTCCTTCCGCGCATGAAACGCCCGCCCGATACGCCGTGCGCTTGGCGCGTCTCAAGGCCCGCTCCATCGCCTCGCGCGTTTCCAGGTCGAGCGTCATCCTGGCCGCGGACACCATCGTTTGCTTAGGCCGGAAGATTTTGGGAAAGCCGCGATCGTTTCGTGAAGCTCAGCGGATGCTGCGGCAATTGTCCGGCCGAACACACCGCGTCGTTACAGGCGTGGTGCTGATCGATCTGAGAACCCATCACACCGTGGCGTGGGCGGAATCGACGAAGGTGACTTTCGCGACTTTGACACCGGAGGAAATTGAGGCGTATGTCCGTTCCCGGGAGCCCTTCGATAAAGCAGGAGCGTACGCGGTTCAGGGAAGGGCGGGAAAATTCGTCACTCGAATCGAGGGTTGCTTCTTCAACGTCGTAGGTCTTCCGATCGGACGCGTCTATCGGGAACTCAAGAGACTTTCGCAAAAGCAATCCATTCCATCCACCTCGACCAAGAAGAAGCGGTGACGCAGGCGATGGATCAAGCGGCGCCCGGCTTCAACGAGTGAAGTGAGCCACCTGGACGGTCACGTTGTCGAAGCCGCCGCGCTCGTTGGCCAACGCCACCAGCCGATCGCAGGCCGCCTGAGGAACGCACTGTTCAAGAATCCGCGCCATCTCGCGGTCTTCGACAAGTCCATGCAAGCCGTCCGTGCAAAGCAAGTAATGATCACAGGGATGAGTTGAATCGCTTTGAAGATCGATGGCCACATTCCCACTGACCCCTAAAGATCGCATCAAGACATTTCGCCGCGGATGATGGCGCGCCTCTTCTTCCGAGAGGAGGCCTTCGCGAACCATCTGCGCGACCATGGAATGGTCTCGCGTCAAGAGCGTGAATTCGTGATCGCGCCAGCGGTACAAGCGCGTGTCGCCCACATGGGCCCAAATCAAGCGATCTTCCAAGAAGGCGACCGCCGTTGCCGTCGTTCCCATTCCATGCAGAGACGGATCCTGTCGGCTCTTCTGAAATAGTTGGAGATTGGCCGCTTCAAAAGATTCCTTCAGCGCGTCCGGCGGTTCCTGAGTGGATTGAAAATAAGTTTCCGGAATAACGGTGGCCGCCATCTCGCTGGCCACCTTGCCACCGGCGGCGCCGCCCATCCCGTCTGCCACCAGCAACAAGCAGCCCTTTCCCCGGAGAAGAGACTGGTCCGAGGGCTCGACGAAGTTCATTGCATCCTGGTTTTCACTTCGCAGCATTCCGATGTGTGAGGTTTGACCGACTTCGATTTTCATGAAGAGATGCCACCTGCCTCGCAGAGCGGCCTGGGGCCGCAGCCAAGCGGCCTGGGCCGCCCGCCGTGGCGGGCCGCGGTCCGCCACGGCGGACTCCTGGTTTCATCTTTGCGATCTGAAAAGCTTACCAGAAAGACGAAATTGTCGAAGCTTGCTAAGCAGAAGGCGGCGCCGTTTCTCCTTCCTCGACTTCCCGTTTCACGGTGGTCGGCAGCAGATCGTTGGCTTGCATCAGGATTTCCGTCGGGG
>CAZIDA010000049.1:0-11752 GCA_964537865.1 uncultured Acidobacteriota bacterium | reverse complement strand
TTCCATCGGCGCGCATGTGCGGCGCGGCCCACGTCGGTCGATACGTTAAGTAGGCCGCCATCTTTTTTTCGAGCTTGCCGCCTCGAACCAGCGGATCGTCATTCCAACGCACGGAGTGGTAGGTGAAATACTTTCCAACGAAGTGCGCCATGTGAGTAAACGGAATGTATGCGAGCAGCGCAGCCGAAAGGACGATGCCCGCCGCGAAGAGCGGAGGAAACGCCAATTGCGTATTCCACGTCAAAAGGCCGAGCGCGAACGCCGACATTCCTTCGTAGCCGGGAGATCGGAAAAGCGAGTCCGCGCAAAAAACGCCCACGGTGACCGCGAAGAAAATCAAATTGAAAAGATCGCCGGGCGCGGTGAAGTTTTTCAGATCGTCGTCCGTCAACCGTCGATGCAGCAAGCCCATCGATCCCACCAGGACCAGCGCCGCGCCGGCCCAGCCCAGGACGGTGTAAATGATTTGAAGGGCGCCACCCACGCCGCCCGCGGCGAGGCCGGGACTGAAGGCTTGGAGCGCCGCCGCGGCCAACATCACCACGGCGCCGGCAATGAGCAGGTACAAACCAAAATGAAACGGGAACGATCGCCGCCAGAGTTTTCGATTGAATTCCCGGAGGCCTTTCAAAAAAATCATCTCGGCGAGCATGGCGCGCAATTCACCGGTGAAATTGAAATGCTTCGGCTGGGTCCACCAATCACTCGATTCAAAATACGATCCGCCGTGCTCCGCCCGATCCGGCGCTTCGTGCGGCACCGGATAGAGTTCCCATCTCAAATGAATGGGCGCGTTGGCGTAGCCGATCACGCGCGCGACGAGTCCGATCAGGAAAACTCCCAGCCCCGCGAGAAAGAAGACATAGATAAAGGATGTGAAGGCCATGTTTCTCACGCTCCCACAAGCTGATGAACTAACCGCAGAATCTCTTCAGGATCGACCGGCTTGGGCACGAAGCCGTCCGGCGGGGGCGCCTGATGGCGCGTGCGATAAAAGCGCTCCGCATCGCGTGGGTCGCCGCCCATGCCGGTGACCGCCGTGACAAAGATGACCGGGATACTTTGAAGCCCGGCTTGCGACCGCAATTCGCGATAAAACTTCACGCCGGACTTATCCGGCATCGACAAGTCGAGGGTGATGAGGTCCGGCTTCTCGCGCTCCACCGCAATGGTGGCTTCGATGCCGTTGGCGGCGCTGCTGACGGCGTAGCCGTGCTCGCGGAAGAGCCGGCTCAAATAGGCGCACACGTCCGGCTCATCATCAACGACCAGAATCTTTTTCCTTTTGGCGCTTTGATCTGTCATGAAGCTCCTCCCTCGGTCGCCCGCAGCGGAAACTTGACGGTGAAGGTGGCGCCGTTGCCCGGCGTCGATTTGACGGCGATGCTGCCGCCGTGTTCCGTCGCCACCTTGCGGCATACCATCAATCCCAATCCGGTGCCGAACGCTCCTTTGGTCGAAAAGAACATCGTAAAAAGCTTGCTGCACGTCTCCTCGTCCATGCCGAACCCGTTGTCGGCCACCTCGATGACGGCTTCGTTCGTCTGGCGGAAGAGGCGAAGTGACACGCGATGCGGCTTCCCCTCGGTGGGATCGGAGAGACAGGCGTCGAGGCCGTTGCCGATCAGATTGGCCAGTAAGGCATGGATATCCTTCGGCTCGCCCAGAATGTTGATATCGTCCGAAAGGTCTGCTTCCAACTTCACTCCGAATTGGGCGGCGCGGGGAAGATAGAGTTCCATCACCTCGCGCGCCACCGCGGAGAGCGACACCGGAAGCCGGCGCGGGGGCCGGTCTTTCGCGTAGTAGAGCATGTCCAGGATCATGGCGGAGAGCCGATCCACGTTTCGCTCCACCATCTCCCAACCTTTTTTGACGTCTTCCATTTGGTTGTCGCGAAAGCCGAGATTGCCGATGTAGATGCCGCCGCGCAATCCTTCGAGCACGTTCTTGATGCTGTGCGCGATGCCGGCGATCAAGCCGCCGAGCGACGCCAGTTTGTCCTGCAAGGCGTGAATCTCGGTGATGTCGTCGGAGACTTCCATGACCGAAGTGAGGTGCCCCTCCGCATTACGCAGCGGGGCCGTGTGCACCATCACGTGCAGTTCGTGATTGTTCCGGTCGACCAGAACCTCTTCGGTGCTATGCGACCGTCCGTCCTTAAACGTTTCCGCCACCGGACATTCCGGACAGCGCTCTCGGCGCTGCTTGTAGACTTCGTAGCAGTGGCGATCGAGGCCTCTCCCGAAGCTTTCCTTGAAGTATTGATTGGCCTCGATAATCCGAAAATCCCGGTCCTGCACGGAAATGAAACACGGCGTCACATCGAACAGATTGTGAAAGCGGTTCATGCTGTCGAGGAGCCGGTGCTCCAATTCCTTTTGCACGGTGATGTCGGTGAAGAGCTCCATCACGGCCACGATGCCGTCGTTGCGCCCTTCCAGCGGGCGAGTCTGAACGATGACGTGGTGCGGCAGCCCGCGCCGATCGAAGAGCACTTCGCCGCTGGTATGGTCTTTCCCATCGGCAAACGTTTCGGCGACTGGACACTGCAGGCAACGTTCGGATCGGCCTTTGTAAACCGCATAACATTTCTTGGAGAGGGGATCGCCGAAATCTTCGATGATGCGACGGTTGGCCTGAAGCACCTGGAAGTCGCGGTCCTGAATGGAAATGTAGCAGGGCACTTCATCGAACAGACTGCTGCAAGCCAGTTCGAGCGGCTCCAGCGGGTTGTTCGTTTGGCCAATTGTGAAAGAGTCCGGCAAGGGATCTCCTCAATCTGTCGGTCCGGCGTCAGCGCGCCCGGGCCGGTTTTTCCAGCGCTAAGCGCGCCGCTTCGATCAACTTTCCCACGTCCACCGGTTTTTCAATGAAGCCTTCCGGCGCCGGCAGACCTTTCTCCGCGATGAATCCATGAAAATCGATCTTGGGATTGTCGATGCTGGCGTATCCCGACACGACCACCACCGGGATATCCGCAAAAGCGCTGTCGCGTTTCATGTCCCAATAGAGTTTTTCCCCGGTTTTCATGGGCAAGACCAAGTCGAGGGTCATGAGATCCGGCTTTTGAGCCCGCATGGCGCGCATGGCCTGATTGGCGTCGGGCACGTCCGTAACTTCACAGCCCTGATCCTTGAAGATTCTTCCGAGATAAACGCGGACATCGGGCTCGTCGTCGACCACCAAAATTCGATAACCGCTGAGCGGTTTGACCTTGGCCACGCGCACCGGCACGACCAGCGCGTTGGAGACCAAGTTGACAAGCAGCTTTACTTGCATGTCGAGTTTGTAGTGGCGGATGAGATCGAACAGGCCGTCGACGCAATTGTGACAAGAAGTCGCCACAATCTTGGCCCCGGTGGCGCGGAGCTGGTCCGCTTTGATCTTTGCGGATTTCAAACGCCGCGGCGCGTACTCGGACATGGACATGGCGCCCCCGCCGCCGGTGCAACAAAAATTCTCGGCGCGGTTGGGATGCATCTCCCGAAAATCGCCGCACACCAGCTTCAGCAACTCGCGCGGCTCCTCCGTGATGCCGCAGCTTCGCGCCAGATTGCAGGAATCGTGATAGGTGACGGGCTCGGTGTTCTTGGTGGGATCGACCTTGATGCGCCCTTCCTTGACGTAACGCAGCATGGTCATGATGGAGCTTTCCATCTCGAAGGAAACCGAGCGCCGGGCCCAGTTCGGGCCTTCGCAGCGCGTGGAGCGATAGCCGTGGCCGCATTCGGAGATCACCAGCTTCTTGCCGCGCAATTTCTCGACGGCGTCGTACACGCGCACGGCCACCGCGCCGCCCAACTCGTCGTCGCCGTTGAATAGGCCGAAATTGGTCATGTCCCAACCTTCGCTGGCCATGGTCCATTTCTCACCGGCGAAATGAAAGAGGGCGGCCGCTTCGCCGATGGACCGGGGATCGTACTTCGCCTCGCGCGGGTTGATGGTGTAAACGACGTCGCAGTCGGGCTGATCCACCGGGATGCGAATGTCCGGATCCTTGTACTGGTCGCGAAGCTCTTCTTCCATCCATTCGAGGGTGTCGAGATAATCCTCCGGCAACACGCCCATCTGGTTGCCGATTTCCCATTGGTCCTTCGCCACGACGGCGACGCCCTCCGGCATGACGCCGACGTGCACCAGCAACCCGCGCGCAATGCGATTGAAGCTGGCCATGTCGACGCCCATCGGACAGCTCAGCGAACAGCGCCGGCAGTTGGTGCACTTCCCGAAGACAATATCCTTGAGCTCTTCGAGTTCCGCATCGGAGTAGACGCTTTTCGCGCCCACCCACCACGGGAAGACGCGGCCGGTCCAATCGAAGTGCGCCTTGAACAACTTTCGCAGCCGGTCGGCTTTGTACGCCGGCGCGTACGTGGGATCACCGGGATTGGCGAGCACGTAATGGCATTGATCGGTGCACAGACCGCAATGCACGCATGCTTCCAACGAGAGCATCGCCTGGCGATTGATTTTCGTCCGCATTCTCTCGATGAGCGTTTGAGCTTTAAACGATTTCGTCTGAGGCATAAGCCTCCTCACGGCTCAGGGGTAAGCCTCGTGTTTGCGCCGCATCGGATAAACGCCGCGGTGACCGAGCGTCTTCCCCAGATACCATCGCGAAAAGGGATAGTAGAGGTAGTGCGAGATCTTGCTGAACGGAACGTAAACCAAAAAGAAGGCGGTCAAATAAAAATACGCAAGTAGAATTCCCGGGTCTTCCGCGGCGCGATTCGGCGCCGCCAAAAAACTGAACGCGAGCCACACCGTCAGCAGCAGGATCGCAAAATAATCATCCGGCGAACTGATCGCCCGCATGTAAGGATTCGTCAATCGGCGCCACAGGCGACCCGCTCCGATCAGAGCGGCCAACAAGAAGATTGCTTGCAAAAGGAGAACGACGCCGCGACCGGCAATGGCCCGCGGAGCGTACGGAATGAGAAACGAGAGAGTGATGGACGCGGCGACTCCCAAATGAAAGATCACGAACTGAACGTACAGGAACGGATGCTGTCGAAGGCTGGCCATTGTCCACGGCATGCCGATGCTGAACAGCGAGAAGACGCGCCCCTTCGCGGCATTGGTGTGCGAATCCCCGGTGGGCGCTTGACGATCCCCGCCCGCCGGAAATTTCAAAATCCACCGGACCTTGAGCGCGTAAACCGCCGCCATGAACAACAACGCCGCAATCTGCAGATCGTTTTCGGCAAAGCGCAATGATGTTCCGGCTGCATTCATGACGGCCTCCTATTGAATCCGCGTTTCCATCTTCTGCTGAAAAGCAGCGAACTCCCGCTGGTCGATCACGCAAATGACAATTTGCTCGAGCGCGCTTTTTCCCTTGAGAAAAGTCTGGATCGACGACCACATCACCTCGGCGCACAGCGGAAGCGGCACGCCATAAAAACCGGCGCCCATGGGAGGAAAAGCTAGAGTCTTGATTCCCTTTTGCTCGGCCAGCCGCAGCGTCGAGAGCATGCACTCGCGCAGCTTGGCTTCGGTGTCGGCCTCTTGAAATTTGGGGCCGCAGGCATGCAGGATGAACTTAGCCGGCAGATTTCCCGCGCCCGTGAGCGCCACTTCGCCGGCGCCAATTTCGCCGATCGCCGCCAATTCTTTTTTGATGGAATCGCCGCCGCGCGATTGAATGGCCGTTCCAAAGCCCGATCCCAAGGCCAAATCGTTGCGGGCGTAAAAGACGAAGGCGTCGACTTCCAGCTTGGTCAAATCGCCTTTTTCAAGTCTCACCAGCGTTTGGTTGACTTTCTTTTCCAAGGGTTGAATGGATAGCGCCGAATTTTCCATAAGGCACCTGCTTTGTGCGTCCGAAATATTCTATTCATGGCCGCGGCCGAAGACGCGTCACCTCGGCTCTGCCGAACTTTCAATTCTCCTTCAATGCGCCACCGCGACCGCCGCCTTACTTCCTAAAGCCGGCTCGTGCGAAAACTCCACCGACAGCGCAATCTTGTAAAACACCGTGATCATCAAGAGACCGACCGCCCACACGCCGACGGAGATGAGAATCTCCGGCAAGGTCGGAACATAATTCGTCACGACGCCGAGCGGCGAGGGTTGAAATCCGCACACCACCAAGCACACGCCTTTGTCCATCCACATCGAGACAAACACGAGAATGCAAGCGGCGATCAGTCCGCGCGGATGATTGCGAATCTTCGGAATCAACAGCGCGGCGACGGCCGCGACCATCAGCAGCAGCGAAATCCGACCCCACCACAGCAGCGACGTGGGATGCGTCGTGCCCCAATACATCTCGTCGAAATGGTCCATCAACATGGGAATGCGGCTGTAGAAGGCCGTGAACAATTCCATCAACACCAAAAAGAAATTGATGACCATGGCGTAGGTCACGATCACCGACAAGCTGCGCAGCCCCTTTTCGCCGACGTCGTAGCCCGTCAATCGCCGCACCAGCAGACACAACAGGATCAACAGCGCGGGGCCGGAAGCAAAGGCGGACGCCAGAAATCGCGGCGCCAGCACCGCGGTCAGCCAAAACGATCGCCCCGGCAGGCCGCTGTAAAGGAACGCCGTCACCGTGTGAATGCTGATGGCCCAAGGAATGGAAAGCAGAATGACCCACTTGATCCATCGCGGCGGATTCGTTTCTTCCTGCGCCGCGTGCACGGAGACGTAGGTGATGATCACGTTGAGCGTCAAATAACCGAGCAGCGAAATCATGTCCCAAAACATCATCGAGCCCGGACGCGCATAGCGAATCATGTTGAACACGCGCATGGGCTGCCCCATATCCACGAAGATGAACAGCATGCACATGGTGACGGCGGAGACGGCCAGAAACTCGCCGAGAATAGTCATGCGGGAGAACTCTTTGTGGTTGTGCAGGTAGTACGGCAGCACCACCATGACGGCGGAGGCGGCCACGCCCACGAGAAACGTAAACTGTCCGATGTACAGGCCCCAGGTGACGTTGCGGCTCATGCCGGTGAGACCCAAGCCGTAATTCAATTGCCGAAAATAGAAAATGAGTCCGACGAGAATGAGCGCGCCCAACGCGCCCAGCCAGCTCCAGTACTGGCGGTTTCCTCGCAGGGCTTTATCAAACATGAACATAACGACCGCCTCAGATGAGATAGAAAATATTCGGCCCGGTTCCCAACTCCGGCTTTCGACGCAGCACGTAATTGGACGCCAGCGTTTGCCGGATTCCGGATTTTCGATCGTTGAGATCGCCGAACATCAAGGCCTTCTCCGGACACGCGGCGACGCATGCCGGCAGTTCACCTTTCGCCAGACGCTCCGGACAGAAGGTGCATTTCTCGACCACGCCTTTGGTGCGCGTCGGAAAATCCGCATTGATGGTGGTCAGCAGCGGGCGCGGATCGCTCCAGTTGAAACTGCGCGAACCGTACGGACACGCCGCCATGCAGTAGCGGCATCCGATGCAGCGATGCCAATCCATCATGACGATGCCGTCCTCCGGCCTTTTCCACGTCGCGCCGGTCGGGCAGACGCGCACGCACGGCGGATTGTCGCAGTGATTGCACATCACCATGGCCGCTTCGTTCTTGACCGCGGAATCGAGATACTGCGTTTGATCGGCGGAGAAAACGCTTTCGAAGGGCTCCTTCCAAATCCACTTGACCTCGCGCAGGGGATTCGCGATCGAAGGAACGTTGTGCGCGTGGTCGCACGCCGCAATGCAGCGCGTGCAGTCCGGCGCCTTGAAGCATTTTCGGATGTCGACGAGCATTCCCCAGCGCTTCGGCGTCGCGGTAGTCGTGGACGCCGCCGAGAGCGGATTGGTCTCATCGAGCAGCGCCAAAACTTTCTTGCCGGAAAAGGCCACCAAGCAGGCCCCCGAAAACTTCAAAAATTGTTTTCGTGTAATCTTCATAAGGCGCTCCTCCGAACCTGCGCGGGATCGACGTGGCAATCCCAACAGTAGGGCGTGCTGACGCCGACATAGGTGTGGCAGCGATCGCAGAACTGCTCTTTGTTGTGACATCGCAGGCAGGTGCCGGACAGGCTCATGGTGTAGGTCTTCCCGGTGAACGCCCGGTAATTTCGAACATCGTTGCGAACCACGTCATCGCGCCACGTCAGCAAGAGCTGCATGTGCGACGTCTTCATCTCGTTGAGCGGAGCCACGCATTGCTTTTCGCCGGCCGGCATCCCCAAGTTCGGCCCTTTGGCGGAAGCGTGCGCCACCAGATCGTGCCACACCGGATAAGTCACCAGGGCGAGGAACACAATCAAACCGCCAACGATGAGCACCCTGTCTTTCATGAGATTTCGTCTCCTCTGAAAGGCTGTCGAAAAGAATCCTTCACGGACGTTAAAGTGCCTGACTTTAGTCAGGCCGCTAAAGCGGCCAAATGAAATGGAATGAACTCTTTTTTTTGACCTTTGTTGGCCGGACTTAAGTCCGGCCCTTCATCCTCCGCTTGGACTCTTTCAGCAAATGGCCGAGTCCGGGAGTCACGACTCAGCACAAAAACTGCAAACCGCCGCTAGCTCTCACACCACCGCCGCCACCGGCTCCGCAACGAACGGCTCGCCGCGCAGGTTGACGTCGCGCTCTTTCGCGCCTTTCATGATCAGCGCGTTGCCCACCAACTCGTGAACGCCGCCCACCTCGACGCCCGGCGCCCAGTAATCCATCACCGTGGGCAGGGTGGCCTTGTCGATGGCGCAAATACAGGCGAGGAAGTTGACGCCGTACTTGTCGCGCACATACCTCGCCGCGTTCCCGCGGGGCAGACCGCCGCGCAAACGCATTTCCAGATTTTCATCCGTGCCCAATCCCGATCCGCTGCCGCAGCAGAAGGTTTGCTCGCGAATGGTGTTCTCCGGCATTTCATAAAAATGATTGCAGACGTTGCGAATGATGTACCGGGGTTCCTCGAGCAGTCCCATGGCGCGCGCCGGGTTGCAGGAATCGTGAAAGGTAATCTTCCATTTGTCGTTGCGGCTGGGATCGAACTTCAACTTGTGGTTCTGGATGAGGTCCGACGTGAATTCGCAGATGTGCACCATCTTGGTGGCGCGCGCGTTTTCGAATCGCGTCCCGGTGATGGGCGACACCGGCGCTTCCAAAAAATCCGCCGGGCCGTTGAGCGTGTCCATGTATTGATGGATCACGCGCCACATGTGTCCGCACTCGCCGCCCAGAATCCATTTCACGCCGAGACGTTTGGCTTCGGCGTACATCTTGGCGTTCAGCCGCTTCATCATTTCGTGGGAGCTGAAGAGGCCGAAGTTTCCGCCTTCCGAGGCGTAGGCGCTGAAGGTGTAATCCAATCCGATCTCGTGGAACAGCATCAAGTAACCGAGCAGCGTGTAATAATGCGGCGTTCCAAAATAATCGGCGGACGGGACGACGAACAGAATTTCCGCGTCTTTGCGATTGATGGACGCTTCCACGCGCACGCCGGTGAGTTCTTCAATTTCGTCGACCGCGAAGTCAATGCTGTCCTTGAACCCGTGCGGCTGCACGCCCAGATGGTTTCCCGTTCGAAAACAATTGGCCGCCGGCTCCAGCACCCAATTGATGTTGCAGCCGACGAGATTCAGCAACTCGCGGACGATCATGGTGACTTCGGCGGTGTCGATTCCAAAGGGACAGAAGACCGAGCAGCGGCGGCATTCGGTGCATTGATAGAAGTAATAGAACCATTCTTTGAGCACCGCTTCCGTCAGATCGCGCGCGCCGGCCAAGCGGCCGAACAGGCGCCCCGCCGTCGTAAAGTAACGGCGGTAGACGGAGCGAATCAGTTCCGCCCGCAGCACCGGCATGTTTTTGGGATCGGCGGAGCCGATGTAGAAATGGCATTTGTCGGCGCAGGCGCCGCAGCGGACGCACGTGTCCATGAACAAGCGGAACGAGCGGAATCGCTTCAGCCGCTCCTTCATGCCCTCCAGAATGATTTCCTTCCAATTGGCCGGCAGCTTCCAATCCTTATCGAAGGGTTGCCAGTCGCGGGGATTCGGCAATCCGAGATAACGAAGATTCTTGGCGGCCGCGCTGTAGCAGAACGTTCCCTTGCGAAACTCCACCGGGGTATCGAGCCAACTCCGGGGCGGGGCCTCGTATTTGATCCGCAGCAGCTCTTCGGCTTTGGGAGTGGTCTCAGCCATGATACTCCCTTTCGAGCGGCAGTCCCGCCGCTTTAATTTTGTCGTGGAATTCTTCTTCCCACTCCTCGTAGCTATGCGTCTTCACCGGATAGTCCCACGGATTGACGTGTCGCTTTCGGCGGCTGTTGTTCGCGAGATTACGCGTCGGGCTTAAGAAGATGCCGCCCATGTGCACCAGCTTGCTGAAAGGAAAATACGCCAGCAAGGCGCTCACGAAAGTCAGGTGCATGAAGAAGAGCGGGCCGACGCCTTGCGGAATCACCGGTGAAAAGGTGACCAAGCCGACGGCCAACTGCTTCACGCCCAGCAAATCCACCTTCGCGAAATGGCGCATCCATACGCCGGAGGCGGCGATGCCCAAGAGCAGCAATAGCGCGAAGTAATCCGTGAACAGGGAGATGGCGCGCACCTGCGGCTTTGCGAAACGCCGCCACAGCAGAAACAACAGAGCGGCGATGATGAACACGTCGGTGAGGAGCAAGGGCGGCGCGCCCAGTTGAAAGAATCCGTCCGCGCGATCCAGCGCCAACACGAAGCTCGGAACCGGCTCCGCAAAAAATCGCAGATGGCGCAACAGGATCAGCAGCATCGACCAATGAAACGCCAGCGCTCCGAGCCACAGGAATTTTTCTTCGCCGTAACTGAGCCGCGGGCCTTCGCGCAGCTCCGAACGCGTGTTTCGAAAGAGCGATCGAAACAGCAGAACTTCGAGGGCCATTCGCAAGATCACCCACGGCGCGCTGGGCGGACTCTCCAGCCGGCTCGACTTCAACCACGGCAGCGTCTTCTGCTGCCCGCAGGTCGTGGGGATATGAAACGGCACCGGTGAACTCGCCCACCACAGCAACCGCGCGGAGAGACCGATCAGAAACGTCGCCATCGCCGCGTACGGCAAAAAGACGCCGAGAAAGCTTCGCGTTGAAGCGGCTTCTCCTCCGACATAAGAGAGAACCGCCACGATCAACACCACCAACAGCGAAAACAGCGCGTTCACTAGAAATCACCATCCTTCCGCCTGGGGATACATCCGCTCCAGCATGGCCATGCGGCGTTTTCCTTCCGCCGCTTGAAGTTCGTAAATCTTCTCGCGGCAGCGCATGAAAATGTCGAACGCCAGGAGCGCCATCCGATCGAGCCGCTCCTCCAGCGTCGGCGCGTCGCTCCCGCCATTCGCAAATTCCCGGCGCAGCGCCGGCTTGAGGAGGAAGACGAATCCGACGGCTTCAGCGGCCGAAAAATTCTGCACGGCCCGGATGCGGACAATCTCTTCGAGGACGCGGGTGATCCTGGCGGCATCCATCTTCCCGAAGAGCTCGTCGATCAACTGCGGCAGCCCTTCTTCAAGCGCATGGCCCATGGGATTTCGAAAGGGATCTTTCACGCGGCGAATGAACTGGACGCTCTGCTCCGGATAAGTATGCAGCGTCAGCTCCAGCCACTCGGCCGCGAGCGCTTCACGCTTCGACGCTGGAACGCTCGGCATAACCGCCTCCTACACGCATCCCGTGGGCTTGGGCAATCCGGCCAACTTGCAGGCGCCCTTGGCGGGCCCGGAGGGAAACATGCTGTAAATCTCGTTGAGTTTGAATCCGGTCTCCTTGCACAGCTTCCGAATCATGGGGGCGATTCC
>CAZIDA010000048.1:1211-11781 GCA_964537865.1 uncultured Acidobacteriota bacterium | reverse complement strand
CGCGTAAATCGGTTCATCAAAATGCGGGGCTGCCCTGACCATCGTGTTTCTCCCCATTTTGAATTACGTTTTTCAGAATGCTCGACCTCGAAAGGCAAGATCGAGAAGCGTTCCGTTCTGCCGCCGTGTCTTAGTGGCGCGCCAAGTGTTGCAAGGTGGCGAGTGCGTCCACGCGACCTTTTCCGATCTTTCCTCTCCACGGATGGTTCGCGGGTTTGTTACTGATATTGACTGCGCCTTGACCGATGGCCCCGGTAATCCGTTGAGCGTCGCTATGAAGCAACGAACCAGACAGCGCGGCCAAACCGGAAAAGATGGCGCTTGAAAATGAAGTTCCCGAAACCAACGCGTAATGGCCGCCGGGGAAGAGCGTCACCAGTTCCACGCCTGGGGCGTCGAAGGCGACTTCAGGTCCATAATTCGTGAAGGGCGCCACCACATCGTTATCATCGGTGGCCGCGATGCCGTACACCCCACCGTAGGCGGCCGGATAAATGTTCCGGGTCAGATCTCCATCATTGCCCATCGAAGTCACGAGGATGACGCCGTTGCTCTTGGCATAGCGGATCGCCTTTTGGAGGACCCGGGAACCGCTGTCGAAGGAGAACGACATGTTGATGACATCGGCGCCGTGACCGACTGCGTAATAGATTCCTTCAACGACATCCGCCAGCGTCCCCGTGCCGTCCTGGCCAAACGATTTGATGGGCATAATCTGCGCGTTCGGCGCGACCACATGAATCAGTCCTGTTACCATGGTTCCGTGACCAAAATCGGCCGGGAGTTGATTGAGCAGCGCTACCGTCGACTGATTGAGCAGACCGACGGTCGACTGATTCAATAGCGCCACGGTGGATTGATTCAACAAAGCCACCATCGACTGGTTCAACAAGGCGACCGTCGATTGGTTCAACAACGAAACCATCGATTGGTTGAGCAACGAAACCGTGGACTGATTCAGCAAGGAGACGGTAGATTGGTTCAGTAGCGAAACGGTCGACTGGTCGAGCCCCATCGCTTGATTCTGATTGAGCAGGGCGACCGTGGATTGATTCAGGTCGCTCCAAACGCTCACGTCCTGATTATTGTCGATGGTGTTGAAACCTGGGACCAGCACATTGCGCAAAACCGGATTGTCCGGATCGACACCGTTGTCGATGTCCGCGACAACCACGCCCAATCCGGTGCTGAGCTGATGCGCCGCATCGTTGCCGATGAGCGTCAGCCCGGGCTGCTCCACATAGCAGGTTTTGACGTTGGCGCCGTAATAGTTTTCGGTATCGGAATCGTTGAGCAGAGCAACAGTGGACTGGTTCAGAAGACCGACCGTCGATTGATTGAGAAGACCGAGCTGAATTGTCAGGCCCTGCGGATGATGCAGAATGAGATTCGGCTCAGCGGTCGCTACACTGGGACTCTGAGTGCATGGAGCGGCCGGACCATCGGCGTTGGTCTTATCGCTCGCTTGCACAAGGAAGGTCAAACCGTCGCCAAGGTCTTTGACCGAAGTGGCGCCGCAGTCATGAAGCGCCTGATCAAGGGTTCCAGACGGAGCCAACGTGATCACGAATTGACCCTTCTTATGGGGATTCGCGTGCAGCGAAGCCACCCATAGGAACAACAGTCCAGCAGTGGCGTAGAATTTTGCGAATGAGAATATCTTAGATTTCACTCTGCAGCTCCAACTGCTTAACCCTGACCTCTTTTTCACTGTTGTTCTTATCGAGAGGACCACGCCAGAGGATTAGTTCTTTCTTTTAGAAGCCGACCGCCTCCCATGGCCGCTGACAAAAATCCTTTGCCCCACAAAATCACCAGCAAGGGGCGGGCCAAATAAAGCCATCTGAGGATTCAACGACTTAAGGATTTTCGGGGCACCGGTCTTCAAGAATGGGGTAGATGTGACCGACCACTTTTCAGTCATAAAGACCGAGCAACAGATTCCGTGAGATTTTGATCACCAAGTGCGAATTTCGAAGGGATAAGGGGCTGGCAGACGAGCGAATGGCAAGGCGTGTTCTCAGAAAATGTCTATGAGGACAACGAAGAGTTGGGTGTGAAGTGTCCCCTTGGATGCATCGAGACTTTGGCGCCTAGCCCGAAGGGGCAGCGGCCTCCAGCCCAGGGTTGTCCGCCAGGCTTTTGGCGGACTACCCTGGGTTCAATGATCTCATCGCAGGCCACAACCCCATCGGGGTTGCGGCATCTTTTTCGAGACGACGGCAATGACCGTCCCAACGTAGCTCTCCAAACCGCGGAGAGCAACGTTGGGCTTTGAGCCGCAGCGCCATCGGCGCTGAGAAGCACAGCCATTGAGGTCTCGAGCGAATTCCTTGGCGTTGATTCATCTTGTTTGATCAGAATGTGGCGCCCCGATGCATCGGGGTGATCCACGGGCCAGAGGCCTCCCGTGCCACTCTCGAGAATGAATCACGACTGCTCCTCTTTCTCGCTTGACTTCGCATGGAAAAGCTCGGAAAAATAGGCGCTACAATCTGAAATAGTTTGAATCCCGGAAACGTATAGCGCTTTGAAAGGCGAAATGGGCACTTCAACAGTTTGATTGATCTGGAGACTGAGCAGAAACGTATGGATGCGCCGGACCTTTCGGAGATTTTGGAGCGTGCCCGAAAAGGCGATTCCGCCGCGGTGGAAGCGCTGTACCGCCGTTTTGCGCGGCCTGTGTACGGCATGTGCCGAAATCTTTTGGGCTCGAAGGAAGCGGCGGAGGATGCCACCCAAGAGGTCTTCATGAAGATGCAGCGCGGCGTGGCCGGATACAACGGATCGATTCCCTTCCTGAACTGGTTGTTCAGTGTCACCAGCCATCACTGCATCGACCTTCTGCGCAAGCGCTCGCGCGAGCAAGGATGGGTGACGGGCGATGAGTTGCCGCTGGAACGAGCCTCGAATCCGATGGCGTCACCGTTGACGGAAGTCCTGGTCAAGGACAAAGGCGCCCACGTCCGCGAGGCCATGGCACAACTTCCGGTGAAGTATCGCGTACCGTTGACACTGCAATATTTCGGCGACCTCAAGTACGACGAAATCGCGGAGCGGTTGCACCTTAACCGAAATACAGTGGCCACGTTGATTTTTCGCGCCAAGCAAGAGTTGCGCGTCTTGCTGGGACGCGAAAAAGATGGAGCAGTCCGATGAACTGTTTTTCCGAATTCAAATATTCCATGTACTGCGACGGTGAGTTGCCGGCGGACGAAGCGCATCAAGTGGAGTTGCATCTCATCGCTTGCTCGCGGTGTCGACATCTGGTGGAAGCGCTGCGTGAAGAAAATCGCGCGCTCGCTGCGGCGCTCCAAGGCGTGGAGGAACCGCCGGCCTGGTCGGCGCTGGGGGCGCGGCGCTGGACTTCTCTGCTCTGGCAGTTCGCCGCGCTCATCGCCATCGCAGCCATCCCCTATCTCGTGTTCAATTGGGTGGCGCAGTTGGTCCCCCTTGAAACCCGGTGGCTGAACCCGTTTGATTCCGCCGGTCTCCTCAGCCTGCTTCCCAACACCGTGTTCTATCTCACCAAGAATGGAGGAGCCATGTTATCCCTCTTCGACCACTTATCCAGTTTACCGGCTCTCTTGTTGCTGCTCGTCTTGGGCGTGCTCATCGTCTCGCGATTCCGATCTCGATTGATGCGGCCCGGTTTCGGCGTTCTGATTCTTCTGACCCTCGTAATGCCCGGATATTCGCTGGAGGTTCAGCACAGCAAAGAGACGCTCACCATTCCCGCCGACAAGACCATCAACGACACGTTGATCGCGGGCGCGGACACCGTGGTGGTGGACGGCGTCATCAACGGCGACCTCATCGCCGGCGCTCGACGCGTCCTGATTCATGGGACCGTCAAAGGCGACGTGGTGATCTTCGCGCAGAAGGTGGAAATCCCCGGCACAGTGACGGGAAATATTTTTGCCTTCGCTCAGTCGCTGGAGATTCGGGGACACGCCGAAAACAATTTGTATGGATGGATTCAATCCTTGTATCTCCCGTCCAACGCTCAGATCGACGGCAATGCGGTGATTGGCGCCAGCGACGCAACCTTTGATGGCGCCGTGATGAAAGATGTTCTCGCTTTTGCCGGCGCCATCGACATGAACGGCTCCGTGGGCCGCGATGTGACGGTGCGCACCGGCCGTCTGATGCTGTCGGACCAGGCGCGCATCGGCGGTAACTTGAGCGCGCATGTGGAAAATCTCAAGCACATCGACATCGCTTCCGGCGCATCCATCGGCGGGAAGAAAGAGATTCATCTGATTCACCACAAGAGCCGCTTCATCACGCCGAAGTTTTATTTCTGGAAAGCCGTGAAAATTTTGGGAGCGCTCCTCGTGGGACTTCTCTTTTGGTTGCTGGCGCCGGCGTTCGTGACTTCTTCCACGCAAGCCATCCGATCTTGGGGCCGGAGCTTGGGATTGGGATTTGCCATTCTCGTGGGAACCCCGGTGGCGATCGTCATCTTGTGCATTACGCTGATCGGCTTGCCGCTCGGAATTATCGGATTGCTCTTGTATCTCCTGGGACTCTATCTGGGAGTCATTGTGGTGGGATTGCACATCGGTCGACTTTTGATCCGACCGACAACCGTTTCCACGGCCGGATTTCTGCTGTCGTTGCTCGTAGGCTTGATTATTCTGTCGATCGTCTTCGAACTTCCTTATGGAATCGGATTGCTCGCCGAACTGGTGGTTTTCTGCTTCGCGTTGGGCGCTCTAGGCTGGCAGGCATATCGATTGAAGAAGCCTCAAACGAACTGAGCTTTGAGATCTTCCGGGTGAGTTCCTCTTCGCGAACTCACCGGGGATTTCTCATTCCCTCTTTCCCCGATCAATCCTCGATGTCGCGGATGAAAATCTTATGCCTCAGAGTGAGAGAGCCGCGGTTGCCTCCCCTGAAAAGGGGAGTCTTCAATAGCCTGGGGCAACGCCCCAGGATCGATGGTGTTATGAATTTTGATTTGCCCTGAAAGGGCAACCTCAAGCGATTGCTCCGCCCATGCCTCCTCACGCCCGGCTCTTGAAGATCGCATAATCCAGGGACACCGCGCCGGCGCCCACCGCCATCATCGCAAACGAAGCGACCGCCAGCAAGAGGCTCAGTTGATAGTTGCCGACTTGAAGAATTGAGCCGCGCGCCATGTCGACTCGGATGCAGGCGATGGCCATTTCGACGGCCAGCAGCAAGCCGGCCAAGCGCGCGATCAATCCGAAAATCAAAAGCCCTCCGCCCACGGCTTCCAGCGTGCCGGCGATGTAAGCGAAGTAGGACGGAAATCCCATGTGCGCGAAATTCTGCGTCCACTTTGCGAGGTCCGATAGTTTTTGAGAGCCGTGATAAAGAAAAACCATTCCCACTCCCAGTCGCAACAGCAACAGCGCCGGCGGCTTCAATTTTTCGAGATGGCGCATAGCCTTCCTTCCCTTTGAAGTTATTGTGGGGCAGACATCCGCCGCGGCGGGTCTGCCCCAGAAAATAAGCTTCTGTCGCCCCGGTTTACCGGGGCTTGTGAGGATCTTTTCGATCGCCTATCCCCACGCTTACGCGTGGGTCTATCCGCCAAAGAGCTGGCGGACTATCGCCCTATCGGGCTGGCATCATCCCAACCCTGAAATATTTTCATCCCTTTGGGTGCTCACCGCGGCAACCGCGAGCGACCGCCCCGTAATTTCAGGCGAGAACGATCCCGCCCGCAGATCACCTCGGCAGATCTGCGCCACGAGTTATTCACCGGTGAAGAGAGGGCCTCTATTCCCCGGCCTTCTTGTGCAACCCGACGCACACGGACACCGCGCGATTCGGATCGATCGCGGTGTTGCCCATCTCGACGTGCCGGATGTGGCCGGTCTTGTCGACGACAAACGTGGTCCGTTGCGCCCATTCATACGTGTAATCGCCGACTTGTTTCGGCTGCATCAGAATGCCGTACTTCTCCTCCACCGTGCCTCGCATGTCGCTGAGCAACGGAAAGGTGACTCCAATTTGTTTTGCGAACGCGGCATTGGCCGCCGGACTGTCCATGCTGATTCCGAACACTACCGTGTCGTTGGCTTGCAGTTTGGCCAAATCAGACTGATAGGCCTGCAATTCCTTGGTTCACCCCGGGGTAAACGCCAAAACGTAGAAAGCGAGAATGACGTTCTTCTTCCCCTGAAAATCACTCAGCTTCGTGGTCTGCCATTGGTCGCTCAGCAAAGTGAAATTTGGGGCCACGTCTCCCACCTTCAAGGACGTCTTGGCAATGGTCTGCGCGCTGACGGGCGCGCTCCAACTGAAGGTCATCAGGAGAAGACCCGCTAGTCCTTTCAGGAAAAGTCTCATGGTTGTCTCCATCGATAATCCGGACTCGCACGGCGTCGACAGAAGTCCACTTCATGGCAGCGATGTCGATCACTCTGCGCCACGTCCGCGAGAACCCATGCCTCCGCCGGGCCGATTCCAAATCACCAATTAGAAATTGAGTATGAACCGCCGGGGAATCATATCACAACTCCCCGTGGCGCAGGCACTCTTGCCTGCGCTCATAGGACCTGCCCCCATAGGGGATTTCGGTTTTCGACGCGCCGGCGGCCCATCCGAATAACTGCAAAAGATTGTCTCGTGTTGGGATGAATTCTTGACATCCCCAGACGCAAGGGGCCCTTCCACCGTACATGCGCTGTCGCGCTTACTGCTGGCCGAGAGAGAGTAAAGACGCGACCGTCTTCCTGGCCGTCTATCCGCGAACGGAAAGCTAGTCCCTGCGCGCATCAACTTCCTCGTCGCCATTCACCGTCGCAATTCGTCGCAACGAATCGTCAAATCACCACCCCTTTCTCGCTCAGTGAAAAGGGATCGACAGGTCATCGCCAACGTCGCCGGACAAATTCACCGTGATGTTCCCGGACAAATAGCTCGTGTTGATGAGGATGATCTGCGTGGTGAATCCCCCGCCATCGGCAATTTGCGGCAAGTACAACGGACCGAGAGGCGGGTTGTTCAAATCGGCCACCGGCAGCGCGGAATACAAATCCTCGCCTCGCTGATTGACCGTATAGCGCAAAGTCACCGGCGCAATGGCTTGGTCGCTGGTAATCGTAAGCACACCTTGAAAATTCGCGGGGATGCCGGCATTCCGCGGGAACAGATCCTCGATGAATCCTTTGGTGTGAGCATTCGCCGCCCGAATAAAGATGGCGCTTCCGGGTTTAGTGTGCGTGAATTCTTCGGTCCCTGTCAGGTTCGGCAACCACAGAATCAACCGGATATCCTTGCTGGATTGCCTACCTCCAGGATGCCATCATCCGTAATTTCAAGCCATTACACCATAAAAGAACGGGATCTCTTAGCGGGGTCAAGAGGCCGCACTGCATCCTCTATTCGATATAAAATACCTCACTGCCGCTTTGGAATCCTCAACAAAGCCCAATGTTCGCCGACTTACGCACACGATTTCCGGATGTGCCCTATATTTTATCTTTCTCTATAGATCGGGATGGAAAAAATCTGGAAGGCCTCCCACACATTCGGCCAAAGGGCTTGGGCGTGAGGAAAGAAAAGAAGCTGCGGAAATTTTTCAGGAATGGATCATTCAGCTCGCCATCTTACCCAAGCAGAGCAGTCAATCTGCAATCTGGGCAAACTCTAACACAATCGAACCTGCAAATCCAAGTTTTCCGGGCACAACCTTCCGCGGGCGTCGAGCCTGCGCAGAAAAACTCTCGATCACTCTCCCGCTTGCGGGAATTGCGTCCGAGGGCGCGAAAACTTCGATTATTCTTGGGGCATGTAAGTGTAACCCGGTCGTGCTCGCACCTTGATATTCTTACGATCTACTTTCACCTGAATTGACCGGTACTCGCCGGGCTGGGCGTCGCTGGGCGGATAAAACGCCAAGGTATACTGCATCCGCACATCGCTTGAAATATTCTCGACGGCACGCATCAAATCTTTATCAGATTCCGGAAAGTAAGCGACGCCGCCTGACGCTTGGGCGAACTGCTGAAGCACGTACTTCGGGTTCCGCACGAGTCTGTGATCGATAGTCCGAATCATCTCGCCGGCATTTCTTAAAGCCCAGACTTCGCCCGGGGAATAGTACCCGATGGTATAGACTTGAACCTGCGAATCTCTGACACGGAAAAGAGTTGGCGTGCGGCCATGAAAGCTGTGCTCGTCGGCGCCATCGCTGATTACCACAATCGTCGGTCGCCGCTCGCTGGCTTTCGAACACCACTCGACTCCTTCCCAGATGGCGTCATACAAACTGGTGCCCCCACCCGCCTCCGTTTGCTGAATTTCGGATTCAATCAGATGTCGATCCCTGGTAAAGCCTCTGACCATGGGAACAATGTGGTTAAAGGGAATGTAAAGAAATTCGGTTTGAGGATGACTCGCATGCACCAGGGCTAATGCGGCTTCCCTGGCGCGATCGATTTTGTGCGACTCCATCATGCTGGAGCTGCGATCGAGCAGGATCACCAAGCTGACGGGCTGCTCTCGGCTGGAGAAGTAGGCGATGTCGCTCGGCCGGTCATTATCTAAGAGAGTGAAGTCCTTCGCCGTAAGCCCGGTAACATCGCGGCCTTTCTTGTCGGTCACGCGAACGCCCACCGTGACGAGTCCAACGTTGACGCGGATGGTGGTCTGCGGCATGGAGACGCCTGGCATCAGCATGCCGACGACCAGCCCAATTTGAAGCCATGTACGCATTGAGATTGGCCTCGTCAATCTCGTTGGGGGTGACCCGCGAGTATCATATCACAATGCGAGATATCGATCCGGCACGATCGAAGCTTCGTCACCCCGCCATGGCCAAATGTCCTGTGTGCATCTCCGACGACGTGATATGCTTTTGCCATGACGACATCCAAGGACGTGGAGCGCTTCAACGAGTGGGCGCCCACCTACGAACAATCTTGGGTTCAACGCCACATTGACGGCGTTCACCAAGTGATGATCGAAATGGTGTCGAGACAAATGGGCGAGGCGTCGCCGAATTCCATTCTCGATCTCGGCTGTGGCACCGGGCGTTTACTTCGAAGCGTGCAAGCGCGCTGGCTGGCGGCGAATCTATTGGGCGTGGATGCGGCCAAGGGAATGATCGAACAGGCGCGCCAACTCAATCCCTCAGCCCACTTCGAAGTGGGCGGCGCGGAGTCGTTGACCTGCGCCGACCGCTCCATCGATTTGGCGCTCACCAGCTTCTCGTTTCACCACTGGGCCAATCAGGAGACCGGCATGCGCGAAATTCAGCGCGTGGTTCGCCCCGGCGGATTTTTCTGCCTCGCCGACATTTCGATGCCGCGCTGGCTGTCGCTCGTGGTGCGTCATGGAAAAATGCAGAGTGCCGCTGCGCTGAGCGACTTCTTCACGCGATCGGGATTTCGGGTGCTAGAGCAACGGCGCATCATGGCCAAGATCGTCGTCGTGATGATCGGACGCCGCGAAGAATCGCGCGCGGCCTGAGCCGCATTACCTTCTCCAAACCATTTCACCACGGAGGGAAGCGTGCCCAACACGTCATCCCTTCGAACTCGGATTCTGAAGACAATCCTCATCGCCGCTTTTGTCGGCGCTGTTCTGATCGATCTCTACTTGGCGATCACCGAGGCCGCCACCCCGAGTTCAATAATGCCACGCCTGCGTGTCCGCGCCGGCCGGCGCGTTCTTGGCCACCTCGTCGGCTAGAGCGCGAATGATATTGGCGCTCGTCGTCGACTGCCAGCCGTGACCCTTGATCGGACGGCCATACGAGAATGTGAACGCGTGCGCCGGATCGTTTTGCCGATCGATGAAATCTTGAACCTTGTACACGGCCAGATTGAGATAGTAGCTATCCATGTCGCCCACATCGATGTGAACTTTTCCCGCCAGCTTGGGTCCCACGGTCGTCCAATTTTGCCGGAGGTAGGCGCTAAGATCGTAGCCGTGATCGCGCATGTACTCGGCGACGCGATGGTCGATTTTACCGGTGAACTTGTCCCACACCGGCTGCGGATAGCCGTCCCCTCCCACCGGGCCGTACACCGCTTCCCATGCTTCGAACTGTTGTCCGGAGCGCCCATGCGTGCCCAGCACCGCTTCCAGCCGGCTCATCTGCTGCATGGTCATTTCCACCTGCCCTTCCACGGTGCGCATCATGGGGCGCGGAACTTTCATCCAGCGATGACCCGGTTCGAAGAAGGCGTTGTCATCTCCATAGATGTTCACGAGTTGATAGCGCGTCAAGTCGATGGGATCCGGATAGAGCGTCCACGTGCCGCCAAAAAAGTCCGGATAGTGAACTTCCAGCGCCAATGATTCCCATCCGCCGGTCGAGCCGCCGGTGAGCACGCGCGCGTACGACTGGGGAATCATGCGGAAATGCTTTTCGAGATACGGGACCAACTCGGTGAGCAGAGCGTCGCCATACGGACCGTCGTTGGCGGAGTTCACGGCGTAGGAATCGTCGAAGTAAGGGGTCGGATGCTGGAAGGTCACGGCGATCATCCGGGGAAAACGATCGGAGTTCCAAGACTCGTAAAACTCGTAGCCGCTCTCGCGATTGTAGCTGCGCATCCGCTCCCGCATGCCTCCACCGACCTCC
>CAZIDA010000048.1:0-1111 GCA_964537865.1 uncultured Acidobacteriota bacterium | reverse complement strand
GCCGCTCTCGCGATTGTAGCTGCGCATCCGCTCCCGCATGCCTCCACCGACCTCCCGATTCTCAGGCGAAAATCCGAAAGGCGGACGAAGCCCGAAGTGTCCTTGCTCGTACACCACCGGATACCGGACATTCGGATGCTCGTCGTATCCCTTCGGCAGCAGGACGACCGCGCCCAGATAGATGGGATGTCCCCAGAACCTCGACAGCAGGGGGCTTTGAATCTTCACGTGCTTCACCCAGGGCGTGTCCGGCGGCTCTTTCACCGGTGAAATCACATGATCCAGGCTCAGTTTGATGTCGAAGCCCGACGCCGGATCGAGATGCACTTTCTGGACTTTGCTGTACAGATTGCCCGGTGAGCGGTTGAACTGTTGGCCTTCCCATTGATCCATGTGCGCCCAAATGGTGTGCCCGTCGGAACGATGAAATTCCGTGTACACGTTCATCACCGCCTGCACGTAATAGTCGCCCGCGGGAATCTCGGAGAGCGTGTTCACCGGATATCCCAAAGTGTCGCCATCGAGCGCAGCGACCGCGCCCGGTTTCAATCCCATGACATCGACGCCGAAGAGCGGCGGACGATCACCCCATCCGCCCACCTGCAAGCGCGGCTCCGGAGTGTCGTTCGTGCTGATCACGACAAAAGCGCGCCCGGTGATGGCTTCGGCGTGCACGGAAGCGGGAAACGAAATTTCGAATTTGATGTTCGTGGCCGAGGCTTCCGCCGCCCCATTGAATTCGAAGGTGCGAAGCCCGACGGCCACCAAAAGCGTCGCCGTCAAAACGATCAATGACCATTTGATTTTTCGGTTCATCCATCCTCCCTATTTATTCCGCTTCCACCACGACGGCTTGAAGGATTTCTTGTTCCCGTTTCTGAAGCAATCGTCCCAGCCATCCCAGGCTCTTCCAATAGAACGCCGCCACCACTGCCGTTAGTAACAACGAAACCAGAAGATTCACGATGTCGCCACGCATCCACCCGAAGTACGTTGAAAGGAGTCCCAAGGCCGGACCCAGGATGGCGGGAAACAGAGCCACCGGGAAAAACATGTGCGAAAGAAAGAGAATCACCGTCACCTTGGGCGGAACTTTGGTGGGCTTCAGCGA
>CAZIDA010000047.1:4738-11790 GCA_964537865.1 uncultured Acidobacteriota bacterium | reverse complement strand
TTCACCCTCTGAAGATCGCCGCCTTTCCACGGCGCACTGACGAACTTGGGCTAATGCCACAAATCATACGGTTTTATCGGCACTTCCTGATCAAAAGTCGAGATGCAGTCCCATCTCGATAGCCCGCGGATTGTTGGCCTGACTGCTGATCACACCGAAGCTTTGCGGGCTATGCAAGTTCACCGAAGGATTGGCGAAATTGACATGGTTGAACATGTTGAAGAACTGGGCGGAGACGGTCAAGCTCACCCGCTCGGTGATCTTTATCTTCCGCGCGAGCGTCAAGTCCAGGTTCCAACCGCCCAGCCCGCGCAACGTCCCGCCGCGCGACGTAGTGTCGATGCTCGCCTCTACCGGACGGAAGGCCGCATAGGCGGATGAGGGATTCGGAAAAATGTTGAGCCCCGTTGTGCTGTTCGTCCCGATGCCGTTCGAACCGACCACGCCGCTGTTCACTCCACCGGAACTGACCGGGCCGGTCTGGATCGCATCGGCAACGTTGCCGAAGGTGGTCTGGCCGAACTCCTGCCCCGAGCCATCCAGCACGTCCAATGGAAGTCCCGAGTAGGCGGTGAAAATCGGCGCGAGTTCCCAACCCTGGACCAGTCCGTTGACGAACCGGTTCTGCGAGCGGAAAGGCATGTCGTAGAGGAAGAACAGATTAAAGTTGTATTTCCGATCGAACAGCGATGTTCCGTAGTCATAATTGGGGTCGTAGCTGTTCCTCACCGCGCGATCGTAATCCTGGTTCACCCCACTCGTGTCCAGGCTGTGCCCGTAAGTGAAGTTTGCGTCCAGCGTCAGCCCGTGCCAGCCGCGAATGTGGTAAGAGATGAACGCCGCATTGTAATTCGAGTGTCCCACGTCGGAATAGTAAAAGAAATTCGTGATCTGGTTCGTGTCGGTCACCGGCCCGAAAACGAAAGCCTGCTGGATGCCGTCAAACACACTGGTCAATTGCTGCGACGCAATCGATCCACCGAACTTACTCACCACGCCCGCCGTGCAACTCGGCTTACAGAAACTCGATCCGGCCAGCGCTGTCTCGAAGAACGGCTGCGGCGTAATGGCTGAGCCGGACTGAATCTCCTTGGCCAGCGCGTCGAACGCTTGTGCGAAGCTCTGCCCGCCGACAACCATGAAGAAGGGGACCTGGTTGAGGTCGATGCCCTGGTAGAGATTCGTAGCCGTGTGCCGCACGTAGCCGATTTCGAGCAGCCCCTTTCCGGGCATCGAACGCTGCAGCGTCAGGTCCCATTCGTTGTTGATACCAGGCTGCCACTTTGGATCGATTTGGTTGCTGCTCGAGATGTTCGGGTTTCCGTTCAATCCCGCCAAGATCGGCGCTGTGACCGTGGCTGGAAATGCCGGCAGCGAAACGGTGCTCCCGTCGGTGCCGATCCGGAACGCGTTGGTGGCGTTCGATCCGCCAAGGCCGAGGCACTGACCGCTGATCGACGGACCGATGCACTCGACGGTATTCGAAAATCCGGCCACCTGCAGTCCGTCGATCGCGATGAAGACGCCATTCAGACGGTCGAAGAAGCGGGAATAGCCGCCACGCAGCACCGTTTTGCCTTGGCCGAACAGCTTGCCGAGCCACCCACCCTGCATGTTCGGATTCCAAGCCACCGAGAACCGCGGACCCAGATTGTCCCAGACCGGATCGAAGGGATACTTCCGGCCCACCTTAGTGATGGGGCTCCAGCCGACTGTGGGATTGAACACTTGGCCCGCCAGAGCCGCGCTCTCCCGCTCACTCAGATATTGCGTTGGGTCGATTGCGTTGCCAGTGGTGGCGTTAACGGCCATCATCTGCATGCCCGAACTTTCCACCGGAGGGACTGTGGCCCCCCACGACAGCCCGTAGGATAGCGTGAGCGATGGCAGGATCTGCCAAGTATCCTGCGCATAGAGTGTCCCCTGATCGTATCGGACCGTGTTCGATAGCAGCGTCCCCTCGGGAAGCGCTTGGAGCTGCCCGTTGCGCGCACGCAGGATCGACGCGGTGTCCACCATACCCAGCACCTGCGCGTACAAGTTGTTCCAGTTCGACACCTGGCTCGAGGGCAGACAATTGGTTGTCACCGACGAGGTGCATGTGGGCGGACGATAGGCGTTCGGGAAGGTGAGCCCCTGTCCGTTGTTCATATAGTAATCGAGCGAGGTCAGCGACCCGACCTGGTTGTCGTCACGCTGGAAGAACGTCCGGTAATGGCTCCACGATCCCCCGACTTGCACCAGGTGTCTCCCTTTCACCCACGACAGATCATCCCGGTAGCTGAAGTTGTGCGAATCCCACAGCCGGTTTCGTGCGCCGCCGGTGTTCAGGTTCATCGGAACCAGCGCGTTGGTGCTGTCGCCGCCCGGGACTAACGCGCCTGTGGTGCCGGGCACCTGCGGGAAGGGGTTCACAGTGCCCCACGTCCACCAGTCGCGCATGTAATCAAAGTGGAAATCGTTGGTCAGCATCGGTGTAAGCTGCGAGGTGAGCCCGGTCACGAAGTAGCGCGGCTCACGTGGCAGCGAGGACGTCGCAGCAGGGACGCCGAGCTTGTTACCCGGCACGATGCCGCCGATGTCGGTCTGCTGTCTTGATCCTGACGTTTCGTCAAAAAACCGGTAGCTCAACATCCACTGCAATTTTGAGCTGAACGTATGATCCAGTCGGATGACGGCGAAGTTGTCGTCGATCCCGTACTTTTCGTTCGCGGTGAATCCGGTCGTATTCAGCCCGTCGCCCAGACTCGTGTTGTTGCCCGGCGGCATGTATTTCTGCCACATCTCCCCGACGAGCGGGTTCAGCCCGAGGCCTCTCGGATCGCACGCCCCGGTGACCGACGGACCGCATTGCATCGAGTTGGCGAGGTTGTAGGAAATGATGCTACCGTTCGCACTGCGGAACCGCAGGATTCCCTGCTTCAGTGTGTCGGTGGGAACCAGACGGTTTATGATCAGGTTCGCTGGCAGCCGATGGCCTTCGTAGTTGATGAAAAAGTAAGTCTTCCACTTGCCCGGCAGCACGTGACCACCGAGGCTCCCGCCGAAGCGGTTGTCCACAACGCCCGGCTTCGCTTTCCCGATCCTATTCAGATCCCACCGGTTTGCCCCCAGCGCTGAGTTCAGATTGTACTCGTAAAGGGAGCCATGAAATTGGTTCGTGCCACGCTTAGTCACTAACATAACCGCCGCCCCGGAGGAAACGTTGAAGCTTCCCGCACGGTTGTTTGTCTCGACTTTGAATTCCTGGATGCTCTCGATCGGAGCGGGAATTGAGCCCTGAGGCCCGCCCGAAAACTGGGTGTAGTAGTCGGAATTGCCGGAGGTGGGGTTGGTGATCTCCCCGCCATCCAGCATGATCGCGTTCTGGTCGCTACGTGCGCCAGCCACTTGGCCCCCCTGCGCGCTGCCAAGGTTGGAAGTCTGCTGTGGCATCGACAGCGGCTGCAGCAACAACAGGCTGGTCGTGTCTCGTGCAATGCTCGGCAGCATCAACAGCGGATTGCCCCCGAGTGTGCTCCCGACCGTTGAGGTCATCGATTGTAATTCCACCCCAGGCGTCGCCGTCACCTCCACCTGCTCGCTGACGTGCCCGATTTGCAGCGCGACATCTACCGTGGCCGATCGGCCCACGTCCACCTTCACCGACGACACGACAGTTTTCTGGAAGCCTGCGGCGGTCACCGTCACCATATACGTGCCGGGCGAGACCAGCGTGAAGGTGTACTGGCCCTGCATGCTTGTCGTGACTTTGCGCGTGACGGTGGTGGCCTTGTCCTGCAATTCGACCACCGCGCCAGGAACCGCGGCACCGGAAGGATCGGTCACCCGGCCCAACACCAAGCCCGTCGTGAGGGTCTGAGCCGAGGAAAGAAGAGGAAGAAGAAGCAGACAACCGAACGCCACCCCGAGATAGGGGGCGATACTACGAAGTATTCGACTCATGGTGCCTCCGATATCGTTTGAGAAGTAATGTTGAGAGCATTTCATACAGATTCTGGTACACTACTGTCCGGTTGAGTAAGAGTTGTTTTTTGGAAACGCCTTGAATAATGGGATGTTACAGAATCAGAAGGGTGTGAGCGATTTGAACTTACTCCACCACGTATTCGACCCAATCCACGATGTCTTACTATGGGCGGATGAATACCGGTCGACCTGTTTTTGCTCAGTTGATGAGTCTGATTCATCCCGAGGTTTTTCACCGCTGTGTGACGCGCTTCAATGGTCAGGAACGCCTCCGCAGCTTCTCCTGTTGGGACCAATTCCTGTGCATGGCTTTCGGACAACTGACCTTTCGCGACAGCCTGCGCGAGACAGTCGATTGTTTGTGCGCCCGCAGCGATTGTCTTGGCGAGGAAAAGGAAACAGAAGACAAGACACACCCCAACAATTACTTTGGACTGGCCGCTCATCTTCCCACCCCCACTGAATTTTGGTCATGCACGTCGTTTAGGAAAGTCCTCCCTTAAACTATGCCCACATGAAACTTCTTTTTAGCCATCCTCAGAAAAAAAAGAATTCCCTGCCCAGGCGCTTCAAATAACTCAGCACGCCTCGACATCGAACTCGGTGGCGCCAACAGCAAACTGGGTTTGGTTGCGGAAGCTGGCGATAAATTCCACGAAACGCCACACGTCCGCAAAGTTGCTGGCTAAGCCCATGGAAGCGCGAATTGCGCCCGCGCTCTTGCAAAAGTTTCATGAAACTTGTGAAATTAGCCTCTCTTCCCAGCGCACAAGCTGCCTTCATGTCACCTTCCGTAAGTCCCTCGGAGGCTTCTCCGACCCCCGGGTTGCAGAAGCACCCGCTGCGCAAGGAGATACCCGCTTTGCCCGCCAGCTCCTCGATACGTCGAGAGTCCAGGAGGTCCCCTTGCGGATCATAGAGGTTAAGGGTTACGGTACCCCCACGCGCCTCGGTTGATGTCGGTCCGTAAATGCGCACCAGGGGACGCCCATTTTCGTGCCGCAGCTCCAACAACTCAGCAAGTGTCCACCCGGTTAGACAGCGGACACGTTCCGAAATCAGATCCATCCCTATAGTTTGAATGTGGTGTAATCCGATCTCAATCGCGGGTATGGAAAGGAAATCCAGCGTCCCATCTTCAAAACCCGACGCGCCCGGTGCCAATACGTAGCAGCCTCCTTGGACGGACGCAAAGTTGACAGTCCCGCCCGCAAACCACGGCCTCTTTAGCTTCCCAATGGCGGACTTCCGAATGAGCAATGCGCCCAAACCGGTGGGATATCCAAACATCTTGTAAAAGGAAACGGCGACGAAGTCTGGCCGGATCTTCCCTAGGTCCAAGGCATTTGTGGGGACATAGGCTGCGGCGTCCAGCAGGACGCACCAACCTCTCTCTTGAGCAACCGTCACGAGATCGAGGGGGTGCTTCACTCCGGAGACGTTGGATTGTGCCGGGAATGCGAACAGATTCTCGCGGGCAGGATCGACCCTGTCCAAAAGAGCGACCAGTTGAGGCCTGTCAAGGCGAAGACTTGTCGGCAAGAGAGGTACGTAGGTAATAGCAGTGCCCTTGGCGCCCGCAAATTCGCGAATGCCGATCACGGAGTTGTGATTGTCGAACACGAGAAGCAGCCGGCTCCCGCGCGTAAACGGGAACGACTCGCCCACCAGTTTGAGACCACCCGTGGCGTTTTGGGTGAAGACGAGAACGTAATCGTCCGACGTGGTACCGAAATAGCTCAGCACAAATTGTCGAGTACGTTCGATGTACCCAGTCATGGCGGTTGACGTCGGGCTGGTCGAGTGTGGGTTGCCAAACACGCCCGAGCGAAGCAGGTGGAAGTGCTTCTCAATCTGCGATTCCGCATAGAGGGAACCGCCGGTGTAATCCAGGTACACCTGGCTCCGCTCATCCAACCGGCGATATTCGGTCGCACGCAAATCGTCCAGAGAAGCAGTCTTGACGTATTCGGGATATCTGGCCAGAAAGTTCTTGTAGGCTTCTGCCATTTGTTGTTTCTCGTAAGATCGCGGAATGCCTCGGCCGCTCAACATTTCAAAGCTTCGCTTTTTCATTCGTTTCTCTTTCAAGGACCGTTCCAATCTTCAAATCGGCCGGGCATCGGCGCCCATGGCTCCCTTTGCATCGGCGTGCACGCCCTGCGCCCCCATGCTCCGGCTCCACGCCACTAGCCGCCGTAGCGAGGCCAAGCCGCGATACAACTCGTGACGAACTACGTTGACCGACTGGCCAAGTCGAATCGCGATTTCTTCCGCGGTCAACCCCTCGTAGTACGTCAGCTCCAGAATCTCCCGCCGCCCTGGACTCAGCCCGCTTAGCAATTGCTCCGTCAGCCGCGCCACCTCGACCACCTCCGAGGGTCTCCAGGAAAATGCAGCGGCGGAGCCTGCGTCCTGCAGACCCACCCACTTGTAGAAGCGGCTCGCCGCCAAATTGCGCTTGCGATTCATCGCACGATGGTAGGCATACTGCAGGAGCCACACTTTGAGTCTGCCCTTGCGAGGGTCAAAACGTGCCAGGGCGCGGAAGAAATCGAAGAAAACCGTTTGAACGACTTCCTCAGCCTCGCCCGCATCGCGCACGATGCACAAGGCCACCCTGTACACCAAACGATGGTAGCGGTCGAAGAGCACGGCCAGAGCCTTCTGATCGCCGTCAGCCAGGGTCTGGACCAGTTGTTCGTCCGTACGCTCGTTGAGCAAGCAATAAGATTGCGCGTTCGATTTTGCGTGGAACTGCTCCAATGACTCACCCCCCACGAACCGGACAGGACGCCTTTTCGTGGACGGATTCTTGACTGAGAACACTTGTGCGTCTCCGTATGGGTTAGCGAACCCCCAAGAGAGGGGAGAAAGTAACATAGTCAGAACGGCGCTTTGAAGTACTGATTTATGGAAATTGCCTCACGATACGACATATTCTTTCGAATTTTATGATATTTTGTTATCGCGCCGTAGTATCATGTCGGAGAGTGATTTCGGGAGGAACTTGTGAATCGAAATGTCGCTGTGGCGCTAGACAAAATTGATTGTGCGATCCTGGAACAATTGCAATCGAATGC
>CAZIDA010000047.1:0-4638 GCA_964537865.1 uncultured Acidobacteriota bacterium | reverse complement strand
CTGTGGCGCTAGACAAAATTGATTGTGCGATCCTGGAACAATTGCAATCGAATGCTCGGATGTCCTTTGCCGAGCTCGGGCGGCATGTCGGGTTGTCCACTCCCGCCGTTATTGAGCGAGTCCGGCGATTAGAAGATGCAGAAGTGATCTTGGGTTACAGGGCTGAGGTCGACTATGCGAGGGTTGGACTGCCAGTGAGCGGGTTCATTAAGGTTACTGTGGCGGGGGACAAGCTGTTTGGCTTTGGACGTGTCGCCGAGAAAGTTCCGGAGATCCTCGAATGCCATCGGGTAACCGGTCCCGAGTCTTATATCTTGCGGTTCGCCGTCGAGGATCTAGATCACATGGAGAGGATCATCGACTCGCTCATGCCCTACGTGTCCACGATTACATCCCTGATCATCGCATCGCCAATCCGCTCGAGGGCCGTTGTCCCGCGATGCGCGGAGGAGGGGACGAGCGGTTCAAAGGCCGCTTCTCTTGCGACTTCGCGGGGACCTGGCGTGCGGCGAGCCCCGGGATCTTGTTCATCGCGTCGAAGTGCCACCTGAATTCCTTACGAGGTGTCTTACTATGAAGACCATCATTCGTGCAGGGCTGTCGATTTTCTCTGCACTGATTCTTTTCATGAGTGGCGGCGGTGCTTTTTACGCCGCGTCACGTCAGCCGGTTCGAGCCCTTCACGGAGTGGTAGCAAGTTCGGAACCGTTGGCGTCTGAAGTTGGAGTGCAGATCATGAAGAAAGGAGGCAACGCCGTCGACGCCGCCGTGGCCGTAGCGTTTGCTCTGGCGGTGACGCATCCCTTCGCCGGAAATATCGGCGGAGGAGGCTTCATGCTCATCCGAATGCGCGATGGCGCAACGGCTTTTGTGGATTATCGGGAAATGGCCCCAGGAGCCGCGAGCCGTGATATGTACCTCGATGCCAACGGCAATGTGATTAAAGCCGCCAGCATCGTTGGATACCGCGCGGTCGGTGTTCCCGGGACGGTCGCCGGCATGTACTTGGCCCTACAAAAATACGGCACGATGAAATGGTCCGATGTCATTCAGCCGGCCATCAAGTTGGCGCGCGACGGGTTCGTGGTCAGCCATTCCTTGAGCCAGTCGCTGAAAAATTCCGCCAAACTTCTCTCCGGATTTCCGGAATCGAACCGCATCTTTTTGCGGAACGGAAATTACTACGAGGAGGGGGAGATTTTCAAACAACCCGAACTGGCCGCTACCTTGGAGCGCATTGCCGAAAATGGGCCGAAAGAGTTCTATCAGGGAGAGACGGCAAGACTCCTAGCTGCGGACATGGCGAAGCATGGGGGCTTGATCACAACCGGCGATCTGAAAAACTACATGGCCAAATGGCGCGTTCCCGTCGAGGGATCTTATCGCGGGTATCAAATCGTTTCGGCGCCCCCTCCAAGTTCCGGCGGAACCGCATTGATCGAAATGCTGAACATTCTTGAACCGTTCGATCTGAAATCGATGAGCGCGTTGTCGGCCGCCGAATTGCACACGGAGGCGGAAGCCATGCGTCTGGCCTTTGCGGATCGCGCCAAATACATGGGCGACACAGATTTTGTCAAGGTTCCAGTGGCTGGACTCATTTCAAAGAAGTATGCCGCAGCGCTCGCCAAAGAAATCAAACCGACGCAGGCGACACCCAGCGCCGACGTCAAAAATCCGGATCCCTTCGGCTATGAGAGTACCGAAACCACACATTTTTCCATCGTGGACAAAGATGGGAATGCCGTGGCGAACACCTATACCTTGAACAACGGATATGGCAGTGGAGTAACCGTCCCGGGCCTGGGATTCCTGTTGAACGATGAGATGGACGACTTCACTTCGAAACCTGGAACTCCAAACATGTTTGGCCTGATCCAGTCGGAGAACAATTCCATTCAACCGAGAAAGCGACCGCTCTCCGCCATGACTCCGACCATGGTCCTCAAAGACGGGAATTTATTTATGGTCGCCGGAAGTCCGGGCGGACCCACCATCATCAACACGGTGCTGCAGGTCATCGTCAATGTGATCGACTATGGGATGAACATTCAGGAGGCCGTCGATGCGCCGCGCATCCATCATCAATGGCTCCCGGACCAGCTTCAGGTAGAGCCGGTTGGGTTTTCCCCGGATACGCTGAACATTCTCCGCTCCGAAGGCTATCATCTCAAGATGATGATCTCGCCTTTATGGGGAAATCAGTTTCTGGGGGACGCCCAATCGATTTTGGTGGATCCGAAGACCGGCATCCGTTACGGCGCCTCCGATCCCCGACGCAACGGCAAGGCAATCGGTTATTGATAAAACTCAATCGTGAACGAACCGCCGGCGTTTGACGCAATGTTCTGGGCAGGGAGCGAGTGATCTGCTAAAGTGATTTTTTGTTGAGTCAAGTGTTGACCGGCAATGGAAATCAATCTGGAGAGAAGTTATAGGGGGAGACTCTGGACGTGGCAGTGACGACGATCGAGAAGCTCGGAAAGCATGTGGGAGAGTCGGTTGAAATCAGAGGATGGTTGTACAACCTCCGGGAGTCTGGAAAGTTGTTATTTCCTTTGTTCCGAGACGGGACAGGGATTGTTCAAGGGGTGGTGTCCAAAAAGGAAGTCCCGCCGGAAGTTTTTGAGACCGTGAAGAATCTGACCCAGGAATCCTCTGTCATCATCGAAGGAACTGTTCGAGCGGACAATCGCGCGCCTGGAGGATACGAGTTGAATATCACCGGCGTTCAGCCGGTCCAAATCGTTCCCGTGAACGATCCTTATCCGATCACGCCCAAGGAACACGGAATCGAATTTCTCCTGGATCGCCGACACCTGTGGTTGCGCTCTGCGCGCCAGCACGCCATCTTGAAAGTCCGGCATGAAGTAATCCGCGCCGTCCGCGATTATTTCGACTCTCATGACTTCACGCTGGTCGACACACCCATCTTCACGCCCGCGGCATGCGAAGGGACGACGACGCTATTCGAGGTAAATTATTTTGACGACAAGGCCTATTTAACTCAATCGGGTCAGTTGTACAACGAAGCGACCGCAGCCGCATTCGGCAAGAGCTATTGTTTTGGCCCGACGTTTCGAGCGGAGAAATCGAAGACGCGCCGGCACCTGACGGAATTTTGGATGGTGGAGCCGGAGGTCAGTTACGCTCATCTTGACGATGTGATGAATCTTGCCGAAGATTTCATCTGCTTCATCGTGGAACGCGTTTTGAGCACGCGAAAAGCAGAATTGGAATCGCTGGAGCGGAATTTGTCGCCCCTCGAGAAGGTTCGAAAACCCTTCCCGCGGCTGCATTACGACGATGCTGTCAAACTTCTCAACGAGAAGGGGACTGCGTTTCAATGGGGCGGAGATTTCGGAGCGCCGGATGAGACAGTGATCTCGGAGTGTTTTGATCGTCCGGTCATGGTGCATCATTACCCGACGCAAGTGAAGGCCTTTTATATGGAGACCGACGCGCAACGGCCGGAACTCGCGTGTTGTGTCGACGTCCTCGCGCCGGAAGGCTACGGCGAAATCATCGGTGGGGGAGAACGCATGTCCAGTTATGAAGGACTCGTGAAGCGAATCCAGGAACATCAACTTCCACCGGAAGCTTTCCAATGGTATCTCGACCTTCGAAAATACGGCAGCGTTCCGCATGGAGGATTTGGGATGGGAATCGAACGATGTGTAGCCTGGCTTTGCGGCATTGAACATCTCCGCGAAGCGATTCCATTCCCAAGAACGATTTACCGGAACTATCCGTGAAGGCGCTGTGTGCGCAGAATCGCCGGGAAATTGAGCGGCAGAACCTGCAAACGAAAGTTGAAGGAGCATGTCGAGAAAAATCCGCGTCGGAATCATCTTTGGAGGAAAATCGTCTGAACACGAGGTTTCCTTGGCTTCGGCGGCATCGGTCATTTCGGCCATCGATAAGGAGAAATACGAAGTCGTCCCAATCGGAATCACGCATGCCGGTCGCTGGGTGTTGGGGGAAGGCGCCCGAAAGCTGATTCCGCAAGCGGTCATCGAAGAGGGCCGGCCTATTCTCATTTCGGCAGACCCGGGGATCAAAGGATTGTTGCCTCTGCAACCCCATCATGCCGGCGACGACCCCGGACATTCTCTGAACCGCATTTCCTCTTCCTCTGAGATTTCCTCCTTGGACGTGATTTTTCCCCTGCTACACGGGAGGTACGGAGAAGATGGAACCATCCAAGGCCTCCTCGAGCTTGCAGGGATTCCGTACGTCGGTGGGGGAGTACTGGCTTCCGCCGTGGGCATGGACAAAGATGTCATGAAGCGTCTTTTCCTGCAGGCGGGACTTCCGGTTGTCCGATTCCTCTCCTTCTCCGTTTTCGATATCCAGAATCATCGATCTGATTGCAGAAAAAGGATTGCGGGAAGAATTCATTTTCCGTGCTTCGTGAAACCTGCCAATTCCGGTTCTTCTGTGGGCATTCATAAAGTCCATCAGCTCGATGAGCTCGATGCTGCCATCAAAGATGCGCTTCGTTATGACGAGAAAGTCTTGGTCGAGCAGGGAATCGTCGGCAGGGAAGTGGAGTGTTCTGTTCTTGGTAACGAACACCCCATGGCCTCGCTGCCCGGGGAAATCATCCCGGCTCACGAGTTTTACGATTACGAATCG
>CAZIDA010000046.1:0-12020 GCA_964537865.1 uncultured Acidobacteriota bacterium | reverse complement strand
TTTTTCCCATCACTCGACAAGCATGCTGGCCTACTTATCCGGATCGATTGAGAATGCCCCCGACGAAGGTCGGGCGTGGCGCGCCGCGCTCAAACCGTTTCTGACCGAGCAACTTCGCCACGAAGTGTACGATCCGGCCGAAGCCATTCCGCAGGTCCTCGGCAAAGAAGTGTATGAGTCGTTTCGAGCGTGGAAGAAGACCGATCCCGACCGCTTCCGCGCCACCGTTCGCCGCATCATCGCCCACGATCTCGAGATCCTGACGACCAGAACCGACTACGTCATCTGCAATTGGGACGAAACCGCCGTCCTGGGTGGCGGCACGCACGGCGAATTGACGCTGGCGCGGCACCGGGAAATTCCCGTCTATCTCGTCACTCACTTGCCGCTTGAAAATATCAGCGGATGGATTCTCGGCTGCGCCGATGAAATTCTTCCCAACTTCAGCGAGCTGCGTAGTCTTCTGGATAAGAAGTACGGATTCACGAAGCTGAATCTTTGAAAAGGCAGTGAGCTGAATTGAACAATTCAATCGGGCGGCTGAAGCGGCCGCGCAAAACAAATTATTTTTTGGTTCCGCATTGGCCGGACTAAAGTCCGGCCCTTCGTCAGAGTTTTTCAGCAAAGTGTTGGAGCCTCAATCGAACATTCCTTCTCTCCGTCATGCTGATTGCCGTAGGTTCAATTCGTGGTCCCAAGGTGGAAGCGGCGCGGGAAGTCGCCGCATTGCTGGCGGCGCGCTTCTTCACCGGACAAGGCGAAGTGAAGCTTGTGGAGCGCGCGGCGCCCAGCGGCGTTTCGGCAATGCCGCTTTCCGTCGGCGAGTTGATGCAAGGTTCGCGGAACCGAGCTGACTTCTTGAAGATATCCCTCGCAGCCGAAGGCATTTCACCGGACTTTTTTATCGGGATGGAAGGCGGGTTTGTCATTGCGCACACCGACGGTCAACGCCACTGCTTTCTCCAAAACTGGGCCTATGTGAACAATGGGGCGCACGGCGCGTTTGGGGCAAGCGGCGCGATCTCCGTTCCTGAGATCATCGCTCATGAAGCGGTCGATTGTCGGCGCGAGCTGGCTGAAGTCATCGACGAGTTTTCCAACCGCGAAGACGTGCGCAGCCGCGAAGGCACGTGGGGCATTCTGTCGCGCGATTTGATTTCGCGCAAAGACGCCTTTAAAATTGCGTTGCTGAATGCGTTCGCGCCGTTCTATAATCCGCGCGCTTACTCCATGGAGCGATCCGGCAAAGCCAACCCGTAAGCCACGATTGTCTCCAGAACTCCCGCGCTCAAGCGACCGGAGATCCGGACTTATCAGATGGGGGCCTCTTCCATGAACATTACCAAAGGAAACACCGGTTGGATCGAAGTCATCTGCGGCTGCATGTTTTCGGGCAAGAGCGAGGAATTGATCCGCCGCCTGCGTCGCGCCGAAATCGCGCAACAGCGCGTGCAGATTTTCAAGCCCAAGCTCGACGACCGGTACAGCGAAGACCACATCTACTCTCACAGCGAGCTCAAGATCAAGGCGGAGTTGGTGTCGGAGGCCAACGAGATTCTCCGGAAGATGGACGCCCGGACCGAAGTCGTGGGCATCGACGAAGGACAATTCTTGGGCGACAACCTGCCGCAGGTTGCCGACACGCTCGCCAACATGGGCAAGCGTGTGATCGTGGCGGGGCTGGACACCGATTATCTCGGAAAGCCGTTTGAGCCGATGCCGGTGATGATGGCCATCGCCGAAGAAGTGACCAAGACCCTCGCCATCTGCATGCGCTGCGGCAATCCCGCCATGCACACCCAGCGACTGATCGAAAGCGACGAACGCGTGGTGGTCGGCGCCAAAGGCATGTACGAAGCCCGCTGTCGGCGATGCTTCGAATCCAGCGTGCCGAAGAAATAGCGGATCGAGTTTCAACGCCACGGTTTTCCCGCGGCGCTTTCCATCGTCGGGTCGTGGAAACTGCAATGAGTCAGATCTCAAAAACCACCGCCGAGATCGCGGAACACGTTCACGGGAAAATTCTCGGCGATCTTGCCCGAGCCATCACGGGTGTCTCTTCGCTGGAAAACGCCGGCCCGGATTCTCTGGTGTGGGCTGATTCCGAGAAGAATCTGAGCCGAGCCTTGTCCTGCCCGGCCCCGGTGATTTTGCTCTCGGAATCGTTGGTGGCTCAAATGCCGTCGCTCCGCCCACCCAACTGCAAGCCGAAAACGGTGATCGCGGTTTCCAATCCTCGGTTGGCCTTTGCGCAGGCGGTCTCTCTCTTTCATCCGGTGAAAAGAATCTGCTCCGGCATCGATCCCACCGCGCATATTTCCGCCTCGGCTCGCCTCGGGGAAAATGTTTCCATTGGCGCCTACGCCGTCATTGAAGACGATGCCGTGATCGGAAGCCGCTGCGAGATCGGGGCCGGATCGTACATCGGACGGTATGTTCATCTCGGCGACGAATGCCGCGTCTATCCGCGCGTCACGCTTTACCATGACCTTACCATTGGCGCGCGCTGCGTCTTTCATTCCGGCGTGGTGGTGGGCAGTGATGGATTCGGGTTTGTTCCCGAAAAGGGCCGCTATCACAAATTTCCGCAAGTCGGCACGGTCGTGATCGGCGACGACGTGGAGTTGGGCGCCAACACCACGGTCGATCGCGGCGCGCTCGACGCCACGCGCATCGGCCGCGGCACGAAGATCGACAACCTCGTGCAGATCGCGCACAACGTCGACATCGGCGAAGACGTGGTCATCGCCGCGCAAACCGGAATCTCCGGGGGAACCATCATCGAAGATCATTGCGTCATCGGCGGACAAGTCGGCATGGGCGATCACGCGCGCGTCAAGCGCGGCGCGGTCGTCGGCAGCAAGGGCGGTATTCTCCCCGGTAAAATCATTCGCGAAGGACAAGTGGTGTGGGGAATTCCGGCAATTCCTTTGGATGAGTACAAGGTACTGAACGCGCTGTGGCGAGGCCTGCCGAGGCTTAAGGAGGACGTCGACAACTTGAAGGCCGCATCGTCGCGAACCAAACGGCGCGCCGCAAAGCCCCACCGTTCGCCTCGCGCCCAGTCAAAGCGGTCTCGTCCGCGCCGCAAGTGAGACCATTTCCTCTTCCCGCGTAATCATCCGCAAATTCGTTTGAAATCTTCCCGCGTCAGCCGATACACTTTCCAATCGTGCAGGTAATGGGCGCCCAACTTCTCGTAAAATTGAATGGCGTGGACATTCCAATCCAGCACCGCCCACTCCATGCGGCCGCAGCCGCGGCGCTGCGCCTCACCCACCAAATGCGTGAACAGCGCGTATCCCGCCTTCTTCTTCCGGTATTCCGGGAGGACGAATAAATCTTCCAAGTACAGCGTCGGCAGCGCCAGAAACGAAGAATAGGTTTCGAAGGTCAACGCATAGGCGATGGCCTTCCCTTCCATCTTGCCGAGCCACGTTTCAAATTTGGGCTTGTCTCCAAATCCATGCTCGACGAGTCGAGCGCGGGCTTCGCCCGTCGGCTTCTGCAACTTCTCAAAGTCGGCCAAGGCGTCGATGAGCGACAGAAGCGTATCGGCGTCTTCTCGGGCGGCGCGAACAATTTCGATGGAGTTTGACAAAGGTTCACCTCATGAAATTGGGGAATGATGACTGACACAAACCCGTCAGGGTTATTCCATGGTTGGCGCAAGTCGAGACCCCGGAGCGGCTCTCCGCCACGGCGGAGAGCAACCCAAGGTCGGACGATGCGTCCCGTTTCAGGGATGAAATCCCACTGAGTCGATCTTCACTTCTTCGGCGGCACGCACTCCGCGGGTTGCGCCAATCGCTGGGCGCGCTCATTAAAGGATTCGACGGGCAGCCCGGTGTCGATTTCCTTCATGGTGATGCATCCTTCCACCGGACAAATCAGCCAACACAGATTGCATCCCACGCATTCTTCTTCGTCCACGTACGGAACGCGATTGCTTCGAAGCGCCGGCGGCGCCTCGTCTGTGGAAACGCGCAAGGAAGTGGTCGGGGCCGGGGCGCGATGTGATCCGCCGTCGCCGCTCAATCCCACGTGTCGCGCGCTGATGCCGCGCGTGTGCAGAATCGGCTCGTGGACTTTTGGGGGATGATGCCACGGCGGCGCCAGCAGATTCATGGCCGCCTCATGGGCCCCGCGCGTCGGCGCTTCGCGTCCTTCGCCTTCGATGTGAATGCATTGATGCGCCGTGTCCCAGCAGGCGATGTGGCAAAGATCGCAGCCGATGCATTTGTCGGGATCGATCTCCGCCACCAGCTTGTAATTCAAATCGAGATTTCCCCAAACCTCCATCTTGGCGAGCGACGCGCCGCGAAAATCTTCGATGGTGTGAAATCCTTTCTCATCCATCCAATTGGAAAGCCCGTCAATCATGTCTTCGATGAGACGGAAGCCGTAATGCATGACGGCGGTGCACACCTGAACGGAGGAACATCCCAGCAAAATGAATTCCGCGGCGTCCTGCCACGTGGCGATTCCTCCGATGCCGCTCACCGGTATTTTGATTTCCGGATCGGCGTTCAGTTGCGAGACCATGTTCAACGCGATCGGCTTCACGGCCGGGCCGCAGTAGCCGCCGTGCGCGCTTTTTCCCCGGACTTTCGGGCGCGGCGTCAAATCGTCCAAATCGATGGAGGTGATGGAATTCAGCGTGTTGATGGCCGAAAGCCCGTCCGCGCCGCCTTTCTTGGCGGCGCGTCCGATGGCTGCGATGTTGGTCACGTTCGGCGTCAGCTTGATGAGCACCGGGGTTTTGGCGATCTCCTTCACCCATCCGGTGATCATCTCGCAATATTCCGGCACCTGGCCCACGGCGCTTCCCATGCCGCGCTCGCTCATGCCGTGCGGACAACCGAAATTCAGTTCCAGGCCGTCGGCGCCGGCATCCTCCGTCCGCTTCACGATGTCGTGCCACGTCTCGCGTCTTGAATCCACCATCAGCGACGCGATGACCGCATGTTTGGGAAAGCGCTTCTTGACTTCATAAATTTCCCGCAGATTGTCTTCGATGGAACGATCGGTGATCAACTCGATGTTGTTGAAGCCCATCATGCGTACGCCGTTGTAATCGATGGAAGAATAGCGCGACGTGGTGTTCACAATGGGCTCGCCGATGGTCTTCCACACGGCGCCTCCCCAACCGGCGTCGAAAGCCCGCATGATTTGAAAACCGGAGTTCGTGGGCGGGGCCGACGCCAGCCAAAATGGATTGGGCGATTTGATTTTCCCCGCAAACGTGATTGAAAGATCCGCCATAAATCGTCCCCCGTTCCAATGAAGTCTCGTCGCGTCTCTCTACTCAGCCATTCAACAAAATCTTGTTTTCTCCGCAAGAATCTTTGAAGTCGCGTTACTCGCGCATGAGCGCCACTTGGCCGCGGCCCCAGGCCGCCCCCAGGCCGATCTACAAATTCTGAATCCAACGATCGATGCCGTGAGCCGCTTTCTTGCCGTCCGCCACGGCGTCGACGACTTCCTGCCCTCCGTTGATGCAGTCGCCCCCGGCGAAATATCTCGGATTGGAAGTTTGATAAGAAGTCTCGTGCACCAGCACGCGGCCGTCCTTGCTTCGCTTCAGCCCAGCGATGCGTTCGAGGAATTCTTCTCGCTTGGTTTGCCCCAGCGATTTGATCACCATGTCGCATTCGATGAAAAATTTCGAACGCGGCGTCGGCTCGGGCCTTCGGCGCCCGGTCTTGTCGGGCGCGCCGAGCCGCATCTTGACGCACTCCAATTTCGTCACCGAACTCTTTCCGTGGATTTTCACCGGCTGTGTCAACCAATTGAAGGTCACTCCGTCCCGTTTTGCCAATTCGTATTCGTAGGCAAAGGCCGGCATCTCGGCTTCGCCGCGGCGATAAACCATTCGCACTTCACGCGCGCCCAAGCGAACGGCGGCGGTGGCCGCGTCCACGGCTGTGTTTCCCGCCCCGATCACAACGACCCGATGGCCGACCGCGCACTTGGAGCGCTTCATCTTATATTCTTCGATGAACGACAACGCATCCACGACGCCCGGCAAATTTTCACCGGGGATGGCCAGCGCGTTCGTTTCTCCCAAACCAATGCCGATGAAGATGGCGTCAAATTGTTTCTCGATCTCCGTCAAGCGCATCGGTTTCCATGCAGCCTTCTTGGACCTTGAACCGTTGTTTGTTTCTTCGTGGATTATTTCGACGCCGCATTCGAACCGGACGCCGAGCGATCGGACCAAGTCGACTTCGCCCAGCGCGTCTTCCGGCGTCAACTTGTATTCGGCGATGCCGTAGGTGTTCAGCCCGCCGGCCAACGGTTTCTTCTCAAAGAGGGTCACTTCGTATCCGAGTTGCGTCAGTTCCCCCGCGCACGAAAGCGACGCCGGGCCGCCGCCGATGCACGCCACTTTTTTTCCATTCCGCGGCGCCGCTGAGAACGGAAGAAACTTCCGCGCGTGCGCCCAGTCCATGGCATGACGCTGCAAGAGCCCGATCTGAATGGGCTTTTCGTTGTGATGATTCATCACGCAAGCGCCTTCGCACAGCACGTCCACCGGACAAACCTTGGCGCAACTCGCGCCGAGAAGGTTGGCTTCAAAGATGGTGCGCGCGCTGCCGCGGAGGTTCCCGGTGGCAATCTTCTTGATGAACTTGGGAACGTCGATGTGCGTCGGGCAGGCGATGGTGCAGGGCGCGTCGAAGCAAAACAGACAACGAGAAGCTTCCACGACGGCCGCGTTCGGAGAAAGGGCCGGATGCAGGTCGGCAAAGTTTCTTGCGAATTGCGCTTCGGAAATGCGCGTGCGATGTTTTTTGTCGGTCATGGATCCTTAATCCGCCTCCCCAGGCCTCTTTTTCGTCAGTAAAGATTTCCTTCGCGCTTGGTTCCGGTGTAATCGATGTAGACGGTCTTTACCTCGCTCCAAAATTCCACGGCGCTCGATCCCATCTCGCGGGCGCCCACTCCGGTGGCTTTGATGCCGCCGAACGGAAGCTGCGCCTCTCCGCCCGGAGTTCCGGAATTCACGTGCGTGATGCCGGTCTCGATCTTGTCGATGAACTTGAAAATCTTGGACGCGTCGTTCGTGAAGATGGCCGATGACAAACCGTAGCGCACGCCGTTGGCAACATCCAGCGCTTCGTCGAAATCACGGACGCGAATCACGCTCACCACCGGTCCAAAGATTTCTTCCTGAGCGATTCGCATGGTAGGCTTGACGTGATCAAAAACGGTGGGCTCCACGAAAAATCCTTTGGCGAGGCGTCCTTCGCGACAGGCTCGACCGCCCAGCTTCAGTTGCGCTCCCTCGCCCTTCCCGATTTCAATGTACTGCAGCACCGTTTCAAATTGATTCTTATCGACCGCCGGTCCCATGACGACGCCCGGCTCGATTCCCGCGCCGACGACGATCTTCTTCGCTCGCGCCACGAGCGCCTCAACGAATCGATCCGCAATCTTGTCGACCACGATAGCGCGTGAGGTCGCGGTGCAGCGCTGCCCGGTCGATCCAAACGCCCCGGTGAGCGTCGACTCCACCGCCAGATTCAAATCGGCGTCTTCCAAAACGACGATCGGATTCTTTCCTCCCATTTCACATTGACACTTGATTCCCCGGGAAGCGCCTTGATGATAAAGCCGGTTCCCGATTTCATTGGAGCCGGTGAACGAAACCGCGCGAATCTTTGGATTGTTCACCAACTCCTCGCCAACTTCGCCACCGCTTCCAAGGATCAAATTGAGAACACCGGGTGGAACTCCGGCGGCGGTGAAAATCTCGGTGACGAGCGTGGCCGTCCATGGCGTCAGCGTGGCAGGCTTGAAGACGACCGTATTCCCGCACACCAAGGCCGGCGCGATTTTCCACGCGGGAATGCAGATCGGAAAATTCCAAGGTGTGATGCAGGCGACGGCGCCCAGCGGCTGTCGCACCGTGTAACAGAAATTGTTGGGAAGCTCCGAGGGAACAGTCTCTCCGACGAGGCGGCGTCCCGCCGCGGCCGCGTACTCCACGCAATTGATGGCGCGCGACATTTCGCCGCGCGATTCCGCCAACGTCTTGCCTTCTTCGATCGTCAGAGCGCGCGCCAGCTCTTCTTTGCGCTCCGTCATCAACTGCGCCGCTTTCATGACGATGTTGCCGCGAACCGGCGCCGGTGTCTCTCGCCATCGCGGCAGCGCCGCTTCCGCCGCATCAATGGCCATGCGGGTTTCTTCGCGGCTCGACATGACCACTTCGCCCAAAATTTCACCGGTGTTTGCCGGATTCACGTTGGGCGTGCGACGCGTCGATTTGGATTCCATCCACTCGCCGTTGATGAAGTTCTTGTACGTCGTGGTTGAAACTGAAGTTGAAGTCATGAATTTGCCACGTTGTGGGGCAGACACTCCTGTCTGCCCCACCGCGCCTTTCGCTAACTCTAAGATTTTGGACAGAGATGTGGAGCAAACCCGCCGAGGCAAGTCTGCATCATTCACATTCCGACAGTTCGTCTCAAAAGATCTGGCGCAGACCCGCCGCGGCGGGTGTCTGCGCCACTTCGATCATATCTGCGAGAAACTCTTGTCCATGGCTTTGACAAACTGATCCACGTCGGACTTGCCGATATTCATGGGCGGCGAAATTCGCAACACGTTTCCGTATAGGCCGCCTTTGCCCACCAGGATTCCGTTCTCGCGCGTTCGCTCCATGAGCGCCGCAATTTCCTGGGTCGCCGGCTCTTTGGTCTGGGGATCGCGCACCAACTCGATGGCTTGCAGCAATCCCATTCCCCGGACCTCTCCAATCACCGGATATTTCTTCTGCAGTTCCAAAAGCTTGTCGCGCAGATAGGCGCCGACCGTGGCGCAATTCTCTTTCAAGTTATGCTCATCGATGAAATCGAGGACCGCTTTGGCCTGCGTTGTGGTCACGGGATTGCCGCCGAACGTGGAGATGGTCAGCCCCTTCAACCCGTCGGCGACTTGCGCTTTCGCCAGCGTCAATCCTACCGGCGCGCCGTTGCCCAATCCTTTGGCGCTGGTGATAATGTCCGGCTCCACACCCCAATGCTCGATGCCGAACCATTTGCCGCCGGTGCGTCCCCACGCCGTCTGAACTTCATCGCTGATGAACAGGCCGCCGTACTTCCGCACGATGTCGGTCGTGATTTTGAAATATTCTTTGGGCGGCGTAATGAATCCGCCGACGCCCTGAATCGGCTCGGCAATGAACGCCGCGATTTTCCCGGAGGTGGTGGTGCGAATCGTCTCCTCCATGTCCTGAGCGCATTTCACTTCGCAACTCGGATACGTCAACCCAAAGGGGCAGCGATAGCAATAGGCATTCACGGCGTGAACGATTCCGGGACTGGTCATCCCGCCCAATTTCCAACTGGAGTGCGCCGTCAGCGACATCGCCAGCGCCGAGCGTCCGTGATACGAATGGCGCAGGGCAATCACTTCGGAATTCCCGGTGAAACATCGCGCGGTCACGATGGCGGTCTCGTTCGCCTCCGTCCCGCTGTTGGTGAAGAAAGATTTCGTCAGCTTCTTGCCCGGAGTCATCGAGGCCAGCTTCTTCGCCAACGCCACCTGCGGCTCATTGGCAAAAACCGTGGAAACGTGCTGCAGCTTGTCGAGCTGCTGATGCACCTTGGCGTTGACTTCATCGTTGCAGTGGCCCACGCTGACGGTCACAATGCCGCCGAAGAAGTCGAGATACTGCTTGCCGTCAATGTCGCACACGTACTGGTTCTTGGCATGATCGATGACCAACGGCTCCTTGTAATAAGTGAACACCGAGGGAAATATGAATTCCTTCTGAGCGAGAATAATTTCTTCCTTCTTCATTGGAGCTCCTTTGAGTCGTAGGAGTGAAAACACTCAGGACAAGGAAGCGAAAGGCCGGCCCTTGGAAGCGATATTCTGCACTTTGAGTTGAGAATAATCAAGAACAGATGTCGCGCATTGCTGAGGACTTTTGGAGTGCGCCGCCACCGCGGCGGCGCTTTGGATTGTCGAGGAAGAAGAATAACGTCGCAATTCTTGCAGGCCGGACCAAAAGCGGCGTCGCGTCCGCCGCGGCGGACTTGCCCCCGCACTCCAAATTTTCGCGCGCCGCCGGCTCAAGAAGAAAAAGGCCTGAAGAAGAATCTCTCCAGGCCTTGAAGTAACCTCGATGCCGTTTCACATCAGAAGAGGAACTTCAATCCCAACTGAATGTTTCGCGGATCGCGGGTGCTGAGGACGCGCCCGAAGGAGCTGGTTCCGAACGCCGTTCCAACGCTGTCATAATTCGTGTGATTGAACACGTTGAACATTTCAGCGCGGAATTGCAGGCGGGTTGTTTCCGTCACTTTGAAGTTCTTGAACACCGAGAAATCCCAACGCTGCACTCCCGGCCCACGCACCACGCCACGGCCTTCGTTGCCGGGACGGATGACTCCCGAAGGCGCCAGAGCAAACGCCGAGGTGTTGTAATACTGGGCGATGGTTTGCGGCCCGTTATTCGGATTGCCGACCATATCCGGACGTCCGCTCGCCGCGCTCGGTCCGATGAATCCCAAACCCGCCGGATCGATGCCGCTGTACGTCACCGTCAGCGGGAGACCGGTGAAGAAGGTCGTGATGCCCGAAATTTGCCAGCCGCCCGCCACATGACCCAGCAGACCTTCCTGACTCTTCAACCAGGGAAGTTCGTAGACGTAGTTCACGGTGAACACCTGAGTTCGATCGATCTGCGCGGGACCGTATTCCCCGCCCACGATGTTGTACGGATTCTGGGGCGCGGTGCCGCGGTCCGTTTGATTGTCGGTCAAATTCTTCGACCAGGTGTACGCGAAGTTGATGAACGAACCTTCCGAGAACCGTTTCTCCGCGCTGATCTGCAGCGAGTTGTAATTGGAGTTGAACCACGTCTCCAACGAGTTGACCGCAACGAATCCTTGATACGGACGGATGGCGTTGAGTCTCGCCGAGTTGGCGCTGGTGATGGGCGTGCCGGGAGCGATTAATCCCGAGGAGTACGCCAAGCCCGGCGGAATCTCGTTGAGATCGACAATGCCGAGCAGGTGCGTGCCCTTGTTCCCGTAATAGCCCACATCGACCATCCAGTTACCGGGCAACTCTCGCTGAACATCGAAGCTCCAATTCTGCGCATACGGCGTGCTCATCGGAACCGGTGTTCCGTGGATCGACCGCGGCGCCGCCGATATCACTTGAGTTCCCGAAGCCGGCGTGGCGAATTGAGTATTGCTGAGCACGATGTTCTGAACGTACGGCGGATTGGCGAAGATGTTCTGCTCGTAGACACCGAACAGCACCGAGTCATAGAAAATTCCGTATCCCCCTCGCACGGAGGTTTTACCATCCCCAAACGGATCCCATGCGAAGCCGATCCGGGGCGCAAAGTTCTTGTTGCTTTCATTCGCCACCTTCGATCCAAAAGGAGAGTTCTTGTCGGCGATAATGATCCCGTCCTGCGGATTGCCGCTGTTGGGAATGACGTTTCCGTTGGCGGGATTGATCTGCACGGCGCTGGAAGCGCTATAAGTCGCCGGATCGAAGTTCGTCATGAAGCCGTTGTGATCAATGGGCTGACGGAACTGCGAATACCGAATGCCGTAGGTCAGCGTCAGATTCGAGCGGAGGCGATACTCATCCTGCGCGTAAAGCTCGTATTGATGCGTCCGGATGTCCGGCGTCAAATCCAGCGAGGCTTGGGTGTATTGGAATACATTGCCGAGTAGGAAGTTCGCCCAGGCTTGCTGGAAGTTGGTTGCTGTCGAAGGCCGGCCGGTATTGGCGAACTGGAAGGTTCCTGCGTTGTTTCCGCCGGCATTTTCCGTTTTCTGGTAATGAAAATAAGTGAACCCGAATTTCATCGTGTGACGACCGAGGACCTTGGTGACGTTGTCGTAGACGTTGTAGTTACGATTGTAATCCTGATATGGTCCGAAGCCGGTAATCGACGAGAGGTAGCCGCTGTAGCTGATCGCGGGAATCCTGCCCAGCGTCGAAGCAAACGGCAGAGTGGGATTAATGTCCGGGGAGTTATT
>CAZIDA010000045.1:0-12039 GCA_964537865.1 uncultured Acidobacteriota bacterium | reverse complement strand
GGATCGATGCATTGCGGAAAAGCCTCGACGATTTGAATTACACCATCCGCGTCAGCCCGCGCAAACCGACGAGCACCTGGAGCGCTGTCAACATCCGACATGCCCAACGATTGATCGATGAAGGGCGCATGCAGCCGGCGGGACTGAAAGCTTTCGCGGCGCGACGGGAAAACAAGTCCGGTATCTATTCCTACGAGCAGCGCCGCGATCAGTTGGAGGAACCGTACCGAAGTTTGCTGAAGAAAAACGCGGCCGCATGGAAATTTTTCGAGGCGCAGGCGCCGTCGTATCGCAAAGCCGCCGGATGGTGGGTGGTCAGCGCAAAAGAGGAAGAGACGCGGCTGCGACGTTTGCAACAATTAATCGACGACTCGGCGCACGGACGCATCATCGACCCGATGAGAATTGGGAAGAAGGCGAAGTAAGAATTTGGGCGCGCACAATTTGGAGTGCGTCCGCCGCGGTCCGCCGTGGCGGACTTTTCCTCCGGCGTGCCAGAGATTTCAAATTCATGCCCCACTCCACGCGAATCCAAAGCGGTGTCGCAGCCACCGCAGTCCACACATTCCCCTATCTAAAACGGCGTTGCCACCGCAGTCTAAAAAAATCACGCCAGGAATTCAGCTGGTCAAGGAGGAAGAAAATTGATGGCGGAGAGGGCGGGATTCGAACCCGCGCGGGAGCTTTTGGCCCCCAAACCGCTTTCGAGGCGGCCCCGTTATGACCACTTCGGTACCTCTCCGGTCCGTCGTGAACGTCAAAAAAATACGCTATCTCCGTGGAAAGGGCAACAGGAGTTTTGAAGGATTCAGGCCCGCTTCTGAGCAAAGAAATTCTGGATCGCGGCTCGGCAGCGCTCCTCCAACACGCCGCCCGTGACCTCGATTCGATGATTCAAGCGCTCGTCAGTGGCGAGTTGGAAAACACTCGTGACGGCGCCGGCCTTGGCGTCGGCGGCGCCGTAAACAAGCCGCTTCACGCGCGCGTGCAGCATGGCGCCGACGCACATGGCGCAAGGTTCGATGGTCACGTACAGCGTGGCCTCGGGCAAACGATAGTTTTGAACGAGACGCGCTGCTTCCCGCAAGGTCAGAATCTCGGCGTGCGCCGTGGGATCGTGAAGTCCGATGGGCCGATTGTGCGCTGCCGCGATGACTTTCCCACCCATTTCGATGACGCAGCCGACGGGCACTTCGCCTTCGCTTTCCGCCAAGCGCGCCTCATCGAGCGCCCACGACATGAAGATCTCGTCGCTTGAGGCCGGCGAGACTTCCGGTGATTCCGATTTTGTAGGAGCTTCATTCATGGTGCGCTCACTGTGGCGCAGACACTCTTGTCTGCGCTGTCACTTACGAGCAAAGCATCGGAAACCTGGTAGGCCCGCCAAGCGCATTTCTCGGCGGGGGGAAGTGGGCGCAGACAAGAGCGTCTGCGCCACCTCATCGCGCTTCGTAGATGCGCACCGCCGCTTCTTGACCGGGGCGCTGAGGGACGGCCACGTAGAGGCGGCCCCACTCCGGAACGAAGAGAGACGTTCGAGCGCCCGCGCCCGTCGGCAGCTTGGCGGTGACGCGATAATGATTCGCGTCCTCCTGTTCAACGACGCACACCAAACCTTCGCCGCCGGTGGCGTAGAGGCGCTTGTGCGCCGCATCGAAGAAGAGGTCATCGCAATCGCCCACGATGGGCACGCGCGCGACAATCTTTCCGGAAGCCGTGTCGTACACCAACAGTTCCGCCGGGCGGCGGCACGCAATAAACAACCGGTGATCCGGCTCGTCGAGGGCCATCGGAAAGTTGTCGCGCGCGTCGCCGAGCGACCACTTCGCGATGACGGAGCGGCGCTCGCGGTCCACCACAAACAGTCCGTTCGCCTCGGGAATGTTGACGAAAATTCGGTTGCCGTTTTTTCCCAGTTGAAATGATTCCGGATGCGCCGGCAGCCGAATGTCGCCGATGTGAAGACTGTGGTTGGCGTCGAGAATGGCGAGCGCGCCGTTTCCATAGCCCACGTAAATCCACCGGTGCGCGGGATCGTAACGAATGTTGTCGGCGTCGCTGCGGAGCGGCACGGTTTGAATCTGTTCAAAGGTCGTTCCATTAAAAGAGCGGCACGTTCCATCGCCCGCGCTGGCAACGAACAATCGATTCAACTCCGGAACGTAGTAAATTCCCTGCGGCTCTTCGAGGCCGCGAATCGTATGGATCACCTTGCCGGCACGAAGGTCGATCACTTCGACCGTGCCGTTTCCGAGCGCGGACATGAAGAGGCGCGAGCCTTTGACATCCACTGAAAAATGATCGATGCGCCCTTTCACGCGCATCGGTACGGATTGCAAGAGTTGCAGCGGCGTGATGGCGGCGACACCAAGAATCGTCAAGAAGCCGACAAGCAGAAGAATCATCCAGTTTGTATTGCGTGTCATCTTCATCGCCATACTCCCCTCAACGATTTCAATTCGCCATAAACATGCGGCGAATCATTTTTCGTCGGGGGCCAGATCGTTTGATTTCCACTTCACGGGTTTCGCCGAGCTTCCTTGTTCTTCTGAACAGAACTTCTCGCCGGAGCGCCAACCACCAACGGCTGAGTCAATCGCAGCTCGAAGTTCGTTCCCGGTTTCATGATGATGGTTTTGCCGCGCGTGGCCAACATCACAATCAATCCTCCCACGCCTTGCGATGCTGCGGTGATGGCGCTTCCGCTTCCCAAGCCGGAGGCGTCGATCACGGCGTCCTGCGCGCCACCCACCGCGAGGTCAGTTCCCGGCGCTTGGTCGGCGGAGACCGCGTCGCTCTTCGCTTCGGCCTTGCTCTCTTGCAGCCGCGCGCCGGCGATGGAGTACACGGTGGCGCTCAGCGGAAGCGTGTGTCCGCTGGGAAGCGTCAATTCCATGAAGCGGATGTTCAGCGACGCCTTGCCTTTGATTTTTCCCGGATGTTCTACGGCCGTCACTTCTCCGCGCACGTAGCTTCCGGCGGGGATGAGAATCTTGTCATTCACCACCACCGGATAAATGGTTTCGCAGTAGATCGCCTCTCCCAGGTACGCCGTTTTCGACGAAATCAGATTTTTCAGCACCAGCGGAACGATGGTTCCCGTGGGCGCTTGCTCGCCCGAGGACTTCTGATTCGAGCGAACCGGGTAGGCCGACAAAAGGACAGCGCTCGCGCCGATTAGGAAAACGATCACCAGCACAAAAGTTTTTCTCATGGACACAATCATGCGCACCTCGCATTCGTCCAAGGTTCGGTCAATCGCCCTGCCCGATTCAATCGCCGTCGCTCTGTTTGAATCGGAAGAATTATAGCAGGCTAACCGGACCCTCGTCGGAGAAAGCATGCATTAGCCTGGAGGCGATTTGATTTCTTGAGTGATCGCACTGGACCGGGGAGAATGAAGAAGATGAAAATGTCTCGCCTGCCGAGGCGGTCATTCACCGCCGAGACCCGCCGTGGCGGGCCGAGACGGCGCCGTGAAACCACCGGCTATTTTCGGGGCAGGTTCTCGTGGTCGCAGTGGCGATCACTCAAGGACATGAAAAGATCAAGGTCCGGCAGCGCGCAGCCCCGATTCATCGGGGCGGTAGATCTTTAGCCCCACCCGTGAGGGTGGGGTTAGGCGAACAATAAGATCCCGACAAGCCCGCCTTGGCGGGCGACAGAAACCTATTTTCGGGGCACTCCCTCATGATCGCCGCAGCAACCAATCAAGAGCATGAAAATGATCTCGTCGATTGGATCAAATCGCAGCCTCGTCCCCGAAGGGGACGCGTCCTCCAGCCCGGGGTTGTCCGCCCCCTCTCGCTTGCGTCCGCCGGATTTTTGGAGGATGGGCGGACTACCCTGGGTGCCGAATTGCTCGCCAACGGCCCAACCTTGAAAGGCTTGTGTCAAACAACCGCGCCTATTTTCGGAGCAGACCCGCCATGGTGGTCCAGCCCCACGCTTTCTCGTGATTACGCGTAACGGCGCGCCCGTCGATTCTGTCTTCAGATAAAGCACGCCGCAATCGATCCTTCACCTTCAAGGAGACTTTTCCGTGAAAATTCTACTCCGAACTTTTTTGGTCCTCTTTCTGTTCGTAGATCTTTCGTCGGTGCTGATCTTCTCCGAGGCGCGTGGCGCCACAGCGGCAACCACTTCTACCACCGCGTGGCAACAACTCGGCCGAAATATTCTCGAAGAGCTGATCAACATCAACACCACCGATTCCGTCGGCAATGTCACCACGGCGGCCGAAGCCGTGGCGGCGCGATTGCGGGCCGCGGGATTCCCGGCGCAAGACGTTCATCTCTTCGGTCCCAATCCTCGCAAAGGAAATTTGGTGGCGCGGCTTCACGGAACGGGAGCGCGAAAGCCGCTGTTGCTGCTGGCGCATCTCGATGTGGTGGAAGCGCGTCGCGAAGATTGGTCCTTCGATCCCTTCAAGTTTTTCGAACAAGACGGTTACTTTTATGGGCGCGGCACATCCGATGACAAAGACATGGCGGCCATCTGGGCTTCGATTCTTCTGCGCTTCAAGCAGGAAGGTTTCCAGCCCGACCGCGACATCATTCTGGCCCTCACCGCCGACGAAGAAGGCGGAGATTTCAACGGTGTGAAGTGGCTGCTTCAGAATCATCGTGATTTGATCGACGCCGCCTACTGCTTCAACGAAGGTGGCGGCGGAGAAATCAAGAACGGCAAACATCTGCTGAATGAAGTTCAAGCCAGCGAGAAAGTTTATTTGAGTTTTCAGTTGGAAGTGAAAAACCGCGGCGGGCACAGCTCCATTCCAACGAAAGACAACGCCATTTATCATCTGGCGGAGGGATTGACGCGGCTTTCCCGTTACGAGTTTCCGGCGCATCTGGACGAAATCACGCGCACTTTCTTTGAACGGACCGCGGCGTGGGAGAGTGGGCAGCTCGCCATCGACATGAAAGCGGTTGCGTCGGTTCCACCGAACACCGACGCCGTGACGCGGCTTTCACAAGTTCCCTACTACAACGCCCTGATGCGGACGACGTGCGTGGCCACGCGTTTGACCGGTGGCCACGCCGACAACGCGCTCCCGCAAATGGCGCGCGCCGTGGTGAACTGCCGCATTTTGCCCGGTGAGTCTCCCGACACCGTGGAGCAGACGCTGCGCCGCGTTTTGGCCGATCCAGAAATCGCTGTGACAGAAATCGCGCCTCCGAAGCCAAGTCCGGCCTCCCCGCTTTCTTCAGAAGTAATGACGCCCATCGAGAAAACCACAGCGGAAATGTGGCCGGGAGTCCCGGTCGTTCCCGTCATGTCGACCGGCGCGACCGACGGACTCTATCTTCGCAACGCCGGAATTCCCACCTACGGCGTGTCCGGACTTTTCGAGGATATCGACGACATCCGCGCACACGGCAGAGACGAACGCGTCGGCGTGAAGTCGTTCTATGAGGGACAGGAGTTTCTTTATCGCCTGGTGAAGCGGGTGTCGATGGCACAATGAGGGGCGGGGCGAGAAGGGGCTGAGGGAAACGAGCGCCGGATCAAGAAGCAAAAGCGTTCAACTCTTAGCCTGGGTGGCGTCTCAATTCGAAACTGGCAAGATAGGGATCCGATTAGCTTGTCAGACACTGTGAGGAGAATGAGAAGCCTTACCTATTTACTGTTCACAGAATGAACGATCGTGATGATCTTACCCTGAAGTTTCTATCGGTGTGGTTGACGTGACCCCTGTTGTCGCCTTTGCATCAATTCGCATGAAGGCTTTGACTTCAGCGTACCGGAGCTCAATCAACAAACACGCACGCGGTCTCTTGATTCATGAGGGCGGGTCGGGGGGAAGGTTGACTGGGGAGGCCTGCAGCCTCCCCGCTTTGATCTCTGGACACGCAGTCCAGAGGCTTATTTTGACAAGCGAATTACATCACCGCGGCCCGTCGATGTCAAGACGCACCTTCTTCTCTCCGTACCTCAAACTTACTGACTTTCGTCTTCGGAACTCGCTCATGATTTTTCGATCCTTGTTCGCGAAGATTCCAAGGTTTATACTTTTCGCGTTCTAATGATTCGGCTGGAGCGGTTTCATTCAAGCGCAAGTCGCGCGTGGCGGCGCTGACATCTCCGAGCGATCCAAAACGCTTGCCTGCGGCCGGGCGATGAAGGCAACTCCATCGCCGGCTTTTCTCTGGCGGCCTCACTCACGATGAACCAACAATTCTGGGACCGGATGGCCGGGAACTATGACGACGAAATCTTCGACAGCCTGAAGAGCGACCGTCGTCAAATCATTCGCCGTTACATTCAACAGTGCGGCTCCAAAAACTCGTTGGCCATCGATTTCGGCTGCGGCGTGGAAAAATATCTGCCGCTGTTGAGCGGCGAGTTCCGGCAGGTGGTGGCCATCGATCTCTCTCCCAAATGCTTGGAGCAGGCGCGCGCCAAGTGCTCTTCCGCAAAAAACATCCGATTCGTGCAGGCGGACATGGCCGATCTCGGAAATTCTTTTTCGAAGGCGCGCTTCGTCTTGTGCGTGAACATGCTGATCATGCCTTCAGCCGAGAAGCGCGACAACATTCTTAAAGGCATCAGCCGGCACTTGAACCGAGGCGGTCATTTGGTACTGGTCGCGCCATCGCTCGAATCGGCCCTTTACTCGTATTACCGTTTGCAGGAATGGAATCGGCGTTCGAAGCGGCGACATGCGGGCGGATGCGCGTTGTGCGGGCCTCGCAACAACACCGGTAAATTTGCGATTGCCGATGGCGCGCTGAATTTGGACGGCGTCGCCACCAAGCATTTTCTCAAGGAAGAACTCATCGATTTGCTCGGCGGTGTCGGATTCGAGGTCCTGGCGGCGCAGAAGGTGGAATACGCGTGGTCCACGGAGTTTGGTGAACCGGCTCGCCGGATGAAAGCGCCGCATCCCTGGGATTGGCTGGTGTTCTGCCGGAAGCGTTGATCTCGAGTGACGCGGGCACTTCTGCTGGCGTTGGAGTTTCCAGGTAGTCACTCAGGCCCCGACTCGTCGGAGCGCCAAAGGCATTAAATGATCGGATACGATCAAACCTGATTGGGGGGCGTCCCTGAAAGGGTTGTGTCGAACGGTTTTCCATTTGTGAGGAAGGTTGTCACAGGCTGGAAGCCCGTGTCACCCTAATGGTCGCCGCGGCGACCACTCAAGAGGATGAAAAGGGTTGGTAGCCGGGATGCTCTCCGCCCGCGGCGGAAGCATCCCGGACATTCCAGCAATCCGGAACGCCAGGGGGAAAAGCCCACGATCCGCCGCGGCGGATCGTGGCTACCCAAGCATCTCATTGACTTTCTGAACACATAACTCGATCGAGGTCATTGAATGAAAAAACTTTTTCCACAAACCGTTTTTTGTTTCGCGTTTCTTGGGTTCGGCTTGATGACGCTGTGGGCCGGTACCGAACCGCCGACTCATCAAAAATTCCAGGCGCTGATGAAATCCTACGTGGTGGGATTTCTCAGCCGCAATCCGGAGGTGAATACCTATCTCGGCGGGGCGGGATTGGATCCCTCGTTGGCCGAGGTCGATGGCCGCTTGCGCGATCACTCCGCCGCCGCAATCGCCGCGGAGGATCGCTGGCTTGGCGCAACGCTCAAAAAAATTGAGGAGACGGATCCCCAAACGCTCCCGTCGAGCGAACGCATCGATCGCGAAGTGGCGATTCATCAAATTCGATTTGTGCTGCATCAAAATGAAGTTCGCCATTACCAGCAGCGCGCTTTGGACACTTACACCGACGAGCCGTTTCGATCCATCGACTGGCAACTCCAAGGCATGACGCAGACCGGTCCCAAGACTTACGGCACGGCGCGGGAATGGGCGTTGGTCGCAAAGCGCGTGGCCGCCATTCCGCAATTTCTCAAAGTGGCGGAAGATGACTTAAGCGCCGGAGTGAAGGCGCACAACACGCCGGATTATCGAGAGCTTCGTTTGAACGGGATCGATACCGCGGTCGCGGACGCCGCTTATTTTGAGAAGACGCTGCCGCATCTCGCCGAGGAGCGAGTCACCGGACCTCAGCGCGAAGAACTGCTCGCGCAAATTCGGGAGGCGTCTCAAAAAGCCGGCGCCGCGTACCTCGGGCTGCGCGATTTCGTGGTCAAAACTTTTTTTCTCAACGTGAATGTCAAAGGCGAAGCGGCCGTGAAGCCGCAGTTCCGCGGCGACCGTTTCATGATGGGCGAAGCGGAATACGACTGGGCGCTCAAGAACAATTTGGATGTCCGGGAGACGGCGGCGCAATTGTACGCGGCGTCGTGGCCGGTGGTTCAAGCGACGCGGTTGAAGATGGTGGCGCTGGCGCGAAAGATCGGCGCGGCGCACGGCTGGACGCTGCCCCAAGATGGAAACGCCGCCGTCCGCGCCGTGTTGGATGAACTCTCCAAAGATTATCCCAAGTCCGACACGGAAATGATCGACTGGTATCGCCAAACGGCGCGCCGCTTGGTGGCTTATGGACGCCGCGTCGGAATGTTCGACATTCCCGCCGATTACAAATTGGACGTCACGGAAACGCCGCCGCCGCTGCGCGCGGCCATCGACGGGGCGTCCTACTATCCGGCCCCGCCTTTCAAAAACAGCGGCGTGGGAAGATTCTACGTCACGCCCACCGGCAACGATCCGGCTTCCTTGCAGGTCAACAACCGCGCGGCGCTCGCCGATTTGGCTTCGCACGAAGGTTTCCCCGGACATGATTGGCATTACAAAGTGATGACTCAATATCGCGATCAGATTTCACCGGTGCGTTGGCTGACGCCCGGCGAAGTGGAAGGTTCGTCGTCGATGTGGGAAGACTCCATGGCTGCCGAAGGTTGGGGACATTACGCCGAAGCGCTCATTGCCGAGCCGCAACCCGGCGCTCCCAACGGATTCTACACGCCCGAGGAGCGGCTCTACGAATTGCAGGGAGAGCTCTATCGCGACCTCCGCGTCCGCGTCGACACCGGCATCCACACCGGTCGCATGAAGTACAATCAAGCGGTCGACCTCTTTTCGCAGGTGGTCGATTTCCTTCCCGGCTCCTGCCAAAATTACGAGTCGATGAAGGACGGCACCAAGAAGGCGAGCTGCAAATCGGCGGAGGCCGCCATCTATCGCTATTCCAAATGGCCCACCCAGGCGATCACTTATTACCTCGGCAAACAAGAGATTCTCTCGCTGCGACATCAAGCGGAGAAGATCGCCGGAAAGAATTTCTCGCTGAAGGAGTTTCATCTTCTTTTCATGAAGCAGGGAACTATCCCGCCGGGATATTTCCGGGAGGCGCTGCTCGACGAGATTCGGAAACAGACGCACTAAGAGTAGATTCCTTGCGATGTTTGGGTAGCCGGGATTCGCCCGCTTTTAGCGAATCCCGGACATCGCCGCGATGCTGATCGATGGGACGTCCGGGATGCTCCAAAATACGGAGCATCCCGGCTACCAGAGCGATTTTCATGCCCCAGGGTGTCCGCCGCGGCGGGTCTCTGCGTTGAATGGCCATCCCAGGGAGCGCGACATTTTCATTCGCCTGGATGCGCCGTCTCTTTGGTGGACGAGGCACTGTTTCCAGAATTCACGCGGCCTGGCGAAAACGGCGGTGATAGAATTCGATCGTTCCTTTTTCTATCGCAAGGCGACCTGAAATGATCGATCGAACATTGGCGGATGGCGTGGTGCTTGTCCATTTGGGATTCGTCCTCTTCGTGCTGGGCGGCGGATGCCTGGTGCTCCGATGGCGGCGCCTGCAATGGCTTCATCTTCCCGCGTTCCTGTGGGCGGCGTGGGTGGAGTTCGCCGATTGGTATTGTCCCTTGACAGTTTTGGAAGACTGGCTGCGACAGCGCGGTGGCGAGGCCGCTTATCACAGCGACTTCATCGAGCATTACGTCTCCATCGTTCTTTATCCCGATCTGTTGACCCGACGAATGGAAATTGTCTTGGGCGTTTTTGTGCTGGCTCTGAATTTTATTCTCTACGCTTGGATTTGGTCGCATGGACCAAAGCCTCGGCGTCGCTCCGAATTGCAGTCGAAATAAATTCCGGGCTGCACAATCCCGCGTTGGAACGGTAAGCGCTTTGCGCAATTTCAATCATTGCCACTTCAGGGAGGCCATCTTATGCGTCGTCGATTTATTGTGTTGTGGGTGTGTCTCATTGTTTTGTTCGGGCTGATTTCGATCCGCGGCTCGCGCTCGGCCCAAACGCCGCCCGATCCTACTTCTGCTTTCACCAAAGAAGAAGTGATGATCCCGATGCGCGACCACGTTCGCCTGCACACGCTCATCTTCACGCCGAAGGAAGGGCAAGGTCCTTGGCCGATTATTTTTCTCCGCACGCCTTACGGCATCGAGGAGGCGCCCAAGATTCAGCTCGCCGGCTATCTCAAAGATCTCGCGGCGGACGGATACATCTTCGCGTTTCAAGACATTCGCGGGCGCTTCAAGTCGGAAGGGCAGTTCGTGATGAATCGCCCGCCCCGAGATAAGAAGAATCCCCATTCCATCGATGAAAGCACCGACGCCTACGATTCCATCGACTGGATGGTCAAGAACGTTCCGCACAACAATGGCCGCGTCGGCATGATGGGCATTTCCTACGGAGGCTGGCTCACGGCCATGGCGTTGCTGGATCCGCATCCGGCGTTGAAAGCCATTTCGCCGCAGGCCTCGCCGGCCGACATGTTTCTGGGAGACGATTTCCATCACAACGGCGCGTTCCGTTTGAGCTACGGGTTTGAATACGCCGCCATGATGGAAACCGACAAGACGAACTTCAGGTTCAAATTTGACAAGTACGACACCTTCGAATGGTACTTTGGTCTGGGGCCGCTCTCCAACGCCGACCGCGAATATTTTCATGGTCGCCTACCCACCTGGGAAGACTTCGTGAATCATCCCAACTACGATCGCTTCTGGCAGACTCAAGCTGTGACGCCGTACATGACGCGCGTCACCGTGCCGACGCTGAGCGTGGCGGGTTGGTGGGATCAAGAAGATTTTTACGGTCCCGTCGCTATTTATGAAGCGCTCGAAAAGCACGACGCACAGCATATAAATTTCTTGGTGGTTGGGCCGTGGAATCATGGAGGTTGGTCGCGCGGCGAGGGACGCACGCTCGGCCCCATCGATTTCGACAGCAACACCGGCGAATATTACCGGGCCAAAATTCAGGCGCCTTGGTTTGCCCACTATTTGAAAGATCAAGGTCGTCTGCCGCTCCAAGAAGCGTTGACGTTTCAAACGGGATCCGACCGCTGGGTGCTCACCGACGCCTGGCCGCAGCAGCAGGACGTGGTCAGGAAGAATCTTTATTTTCGGACAGGCCACGAACTTTCTTTCGATCCGCCTTCAACGATGGGTGCGAAGGCTGCAGACCGGTACATTTCGGATCCCAACAATCCCGTTCCCTATCGTCATCGACCCATCTCACCGACTTATCCCGGACCGGGCTGGCCGACATGGCTCTTGCAGGATCAGCGCTTCGTCCATCTGAGGCCGGATACGTTGACGTACGAGTCGGACGTGTTGCCGCACAACGTGGTCGTGGCCGGAGACATCGTGGCGCGCCTGTTTGCTTCGACCACCGGATCAGATTGCGACTGGATTGTGAAGCTGATCGATGTTTATCCGGAGGATTATTCCAAAGATCCCAAGTTGGGCGGTTACCAGTTGATGATCGCCGACGAAGTCTTTCGGGCGCGATTCCGCAAGAGCTTTGAAAAGCCGGCGCCGGTGGTTCCCAACCAGATCACACCTTACCGCATCGATCTGCACACCAACAATCACGCTTTCTTGAAGGGACACCGCATCATGGTGCAGATTCAGAGTACCTGGTTTCCCATCATCGATCGCAATCCGCAGAAGTACGTGCCGAATATTTTCAAAGCGACTCAAGCGGATTTTCAGAAGGCCACTCAAACGATCTATCGCTCCAAGATCTATCCTTCCCACTTGGAGCTGCCGGTGATCAAGCCATAGATTCAAAGAGAACATGGTTCGCGAGGTCCTTTATGCAAATCGTTCCACTGGATGACGACAGCCGGCTTTTTCTCTCACCGGCCA